>CBIHQZ010001393.1:0-2148 GCA_966212315.1 uncultured Myxococcales bacterium | reverse complement strand
TCACCCTGTGCGAGCAGCGCATCGAACGCGTCGCGATCGATCTTCTCGAGCGGCAAGCGGAGTGGCATCCGTGCCGTGCGACCGGGGAGGTAGGGACACTCTTCGGTGGCGTCGTGCACGACGGCGAACTTCACGCTGCATCATTCATGACCGCACCCCCTCGCGGGATCAAGTCGGCGCTGCACACGACGGCGGAACGTCTTGGAGCGCGACGTCGATCCGGGCGATGCTGCGCGCGATGGTGCCCCCCGTATCGAAGCCGGTGCGCGTGCTGTTCGCGCTCGCACTCGCGCTTTCCGCGGAACGCTGCGCGCCGATCGTCGGAAGCCCGTCGGGATCGCCTCGCGACCGAAGTGGGGAGACGAGCGACCGCGCACTGGCGAGCGCTTCCCCGACGGCTTCCACCGCGCCGCGCGGACCGATGCCGCGAGCCGAGGGGCTTCACTGCCCGATCGCGTTCGACGATGCGGACGTGATCCTCGCGCGTGTCGGTGATGTGATCTTGACCGCGTGTGACGTGGAACTCGCCGACCGTCACGATCGTTCCGAGGGACTCTCGCCTCGCACACCGCGCGCGATTCTCGGCGCGTTGATCGACGAAGCGATGCTCGCCGAGGAAGCACGGGTGCGCGGGCTCGACCGGGATCCAGCGGTCGAGGCACGCTTCCACGACATCGAAGCCGACGCGGTCGTTCAGAGCGAAGCGCGGCACGAGATCGACGGTTCACTCCCCGACGAAGCCGCACTGCAGGCGTACTACGACGCGCATCGCGACGACTTCACGACCTCGGAACGCGTGCACGTGCGCGAGATCGTCCTCGCCACCGAAGCCGACGCGGCTGCGGTATTGCGCGAAGCCGCGACCGACTCGCCGTTCGACACGCTCGTTTCTCGCAGCATCGCCCCCGATGCGGCCCGCGATCAGGGTGATCTCGGGCTGCTCCCCCGTGGCGGGAATGACCGTGTGCCCGCGGCGATCGCCGACGCCGCGTTCCAGCTCACCGAGCCGCAGAGCTACGCGCCCGCGCCGATTCGCATCGAGCAGATGATGCCGGTCGGACGACACCACCGCCTGCGCCGCGAGACGACCTGGCACGTCGTGCAATCGCTCGGTGTGATTCCCGAACGCGTGGCGCCGTTCTCCGAAGTCCGCGAGGTGATCCGCCATCGTCTGGTATTCGCGCGTGCGCAATCCGCGCGACTGGCGGTGCGTGCGCGACTGGTGACGCAGTTGCGCGCCGCGAACACCGTCAGGATCGACGACCGCGCGGTGGCTCGCGTGCGGATGCTTCGCGCGGCGTCCTCGCCCGCACGCGACACGCGCCGCACCCGCTGATGCCCGCTGGTTCGCCGCCAGGATTGCCCGGCCGTAACCCTCGTGTTACGTGCCTCGCACCTCGCGTGATGCGCACGAAACCCTCATTTCTCGCCCTTGCGCTGATTGCTTCCGTTGCCGCCTGCCGGCCGCACCCACCCGGCGGTTCGTCGAGCCAGCGCGCCGACGCGAGTGCTTCCCACGCGAACGCCAGCGCCGATGCGGGTGCACAGGATCCGTGCGCGTCGCTCACGCCCGAACAACGCAACGCAGTCGTCGCGCGCGTCGGTGACAGCACGCTCACGCTCTGCGACTTCGCCCAGCGCATCAATCTTCAGAATCAGTACCTGCGCGCGCGTTTCCAGGCCCCGGAGCAGCGACGTGCGTTGCTCCGTTCGTGGGTCGACAGCGAACTGCTCGCGACCGAAGCACGTAACCGCGGCCTCGATCGCGATCCCGCGGTGCAGCACGCGGTGACGTCGCAGCTCGCGCGTCAGTTGGAGAGCGACCTGCGCGGAAACGTCCCGCAGCCCGAAGTCAGCGATGCGGACGTCGTCGCCTACTACAACGAACACCGCGCCGAGTACGACACGCCCGAACAGGTGCGAGCCGCGCATCTCGTCGTGAGCAACCGCACACGCGCCGAACAGATTCTCACCGACGCACGCGCCCACGCCACAGACGATGCGCACTGGCGCGATCTGGTCCGCCGCGAAACGGTCGACGCCGTCACCCGCGAAACCGGCGGCGATCTGGGCTTCTTCGGTCAGCAGGGAACCACCACCGTGCCGCCCGAAGTCGCCACCGCGGCGTTCGCATTGCACAACCCCGGC
>CBIHQZ010001392.1:0-2148 GCA_966212315.1 uncultured Myxococcales bacterium | reverse complement strand
GTCGCTCGCTTTCACTCGCTGCGTGACGGCGGTCGACTGCGACGCATGCGGTGACCGCGCTATGCAACGGCCGCCCGGGACTTCACCGAGGGATCAACATGACCACAGGCGATCAGATCGAGATGGGCAACGACGAATTCATTCTCTACATCCGGAAGCACCATCCGCAGAACAAGACCCTGAATAACCAACTCGGGAAACGCATCTGGCATTGGCTGCGGGAGCAGAACCCGCCGGCGCAGAAGGTCACCGGTGAGAGGGGCGATGCGTGTCTGTGGGGACCCCTACGGCCGTCACGCCATTCCCGCCGTCCGATTTCCCGTGAGCCTGCTCGTTCACGGAAGACTGGGGCCTCGCCGCCGCGTCCTGCGAGCGAGCGTCCGCCCGACATCGATCCGCTCCATCGCGGGGCATAGACTCCCGCAATGATGGAGTCGCAGATGAAGTCGATCCTCTTCGCACTGTGGTTCAGCGCGGCGTGCGCGCAAACGGTGAGACCGGCCGACGCGAACTCGTCGGACTCCAACTCGCGCACGGATTCGCGCGCAGACGTTGCGACCGATGCGGTGTCGGATGCGGCCGCAGAGTTCTGCGAGATCGGAGCGACTTGGTGCCCGCTTTCCGGCGACGTCTGCCTATCCGTCGACGGCTGCAACTGGTGCCAGTGCGGCGGCAGCGGTCGGTTCAGCGCCTGCAGCATGCAGAACTGCGCGCCAGGACGAACGCTCGTGTGCGGTAGCGAGCGCTGTGATCCGCTTCATCAGTACTGCCGTTCGGCCCCCGGTGGCGGGACATGCATCGACCTGCCTTCGACGTGCGATCGGTCGATCTACTGCGGGTGTCTCGCGGCCGAACCCTGCGGGGCGAGTTGCTTTCCTCTCCGCGTCGCGGGCGGCGGATTGACCGTCACGTGCCCGCGGTAGAGGCGAGGCGCGAGAATTCCTGCGCGCGGCGCGAGTACCGGTCGCGGCGCGTCCTTTGGTGCGTGTGCCAGCGGCGCGCAGCCCCGCGATGCTGCTGGTCCATTCCAATCGGCCCCCGGGATGCGCGTTCCGCCATCGAGCGGAGTGGCTGGAATCACGTCGGCCACCGATCACTCTCCGAAGCGCACGCCCGGGAATACTCCCGCCCCACGCGGAGTAGAACGAGCGAGGGCCTTGCTGCGCGCACCATCGCATCGACGTGGGCACCGCCGCGCACGCGTCCGCATCGCCGCGGTCACGTTCGCGGCGACGCTCGCGATCTCCGCATCGGCGCACGCCACGCATCGCCCGTCACGTCCGATCGTTCCCGATCAGACCCCCGTCGAACTGCTCCACCTCGACGTCGCGATGACACACATGTCCCTCGGTGACGTCGCGTTCTCGGCATCGGGCACCGGGCTCGACGGAGCGCCGGCACGATTCGACTTCCACGGCCGGGACATCGGCGCAGCGCACCCGTGGATCTATTCCGCGGCGCTTCATCCGATGGGGTTGATCGCGGATCACGTCGCGCTCGGCGGGACGCTCGAGATGGGCGGAGGACTCCCCGATGCGACGCCGAACGCGATGGGCATCCTCGTGCGCCCCGGCAACAGCGTGTTGATGTTCCGACTCGGCGTCGAGGGCGGGGGCGTCTTCGCATTCGGGCCGATCGAGGTGCGCGCGACGGTCGGTCTCGGCGGGCGAATCTTCGAGGTGCCTGTCGGCGCCTTGCGACCGGTGCCTTGTCGCGCCGGATCCTGCGCCGCCACGGCATGGGGCGCGCAGCCATACATCCAGCCGCGCGTCGCGATCGACTTCGTCTTCGCGCACACCGTCGCGGTCGGGGCGTTCGCCGCCGTCGACGTGCTCCCGTCGATCGACGATGTGTCGTTCGGCCTCTTCGTCACGGGTCCCACGCCCGGATGGCATCGTCGCGCGCGGGTCGAAGGCTGGGATGACGAGGGCCCCGCCGGCGAACCAGCCGCGACGGCACCACCGTCACCGCCATTGCCGCCGCCGCCGCCGTACCAGGGTTCGTGGCGAACGCTCGACGAGATCGAGCACGGCGACAGTGCGGTGGGACCTGTGCCGGATATCCCGAGCGTGAGGACTCCGTGACGAATCCGCCGCCCGCAGTCGAGCAACCACGCCGCAGCCCTCAACCACCCCGCAGCCCACCCCA
>CBIHQZ010001391.1:0-2149 GCA_966212315.1 uncultured Myxococcales bacterium | reverse complement strand
GTGCACATCGGGCGCGAGCCGCTCGAAGGCCCACACCGCCATCACCGCGTGCTCGCACGGCGCGGGCTCGCCGCAATCGCACACGGCCTGGTTCGGATCGTCGGCGATGAAGAACCGCGTGACGACACCGAGCGAATGGCAGCGTGCGATCGGCTTCGCGCCGCGGGTGAGTTCGAAGAGCTGTCCTTCGCCGAAGCGTTTGGTGGCGCGTTCGACAATCGACGCGGGGATCGCAGCTCGCGTCGGCGCGGATACGGCGCTCTCACTCGGCGCCCGTGCAGCCGCCGCATGTGCGCGATACGCGATCGCAGTGCGCACGAGGTGACGACACGGTGCGGCCGCGGGGCAGGTGCATTGCCCCCGCGCGATCGAGAGCCCCGCCGGGATCGTGCAGCGCGCGTCGTCGGACCACTGCGCGACGATCACGCCTTCGGGCGACTCTTCGAGCGTCATCGTCGGTGTTCCCGCGTCGACTTCGGCACGCGCGCGCTTCACCGTGCCGCGATTCGAGAGCGCGGCCAGATCGTCGTCCGAGAGCGCGAGGAGATCGGCTCTCATTTCACCTTCTCGGCGACGAACTGCGCGAGTTCGCCGGGTGTCATCGCCCCCACGTGCGCGCCGAGGGCCGCCATGTGCTGGGCCGTCGCGCGGTCGAACACCGGGTTCGCGTCGCCATCGATCGCCGCGAGTCCCAAGAGCAGCACGCCGCTTTCGCAGAGGCGTTTCGTGGTCGCGTAGAGGCTGCGCACGTCCGCGCCCTCGAAGAAGTCGGTGATGAGCACGATGATCGTGCGGCGCGGATTGGTCACCTTGCCTTCCGCGTACGCGAGCGCCTGCCCGATGTCGGTGCCGCCGCCGAGCTGCACTTTCATCAACGTCTCGACCGGATCGGTACAGTAGTCGGTGACGTCGACGATGCTGGTGTCGAAGAGCACGAGTCGCGTGTTGATCGCGGGGATGCCGAAGAAGATCGCCGCCGTCACAGCCGCGTGGATCACGTTGCCGACCATCGAGCCCGACTGATCGACGACGATCTGGACCTGCCACTTGTCGACATGGCGACGCACGCGCGAGTGGAACAGCGGCTCGCGCACGAGGATGCGCTTCGTCTCGGGATCCCAGTGGCGAAGGTTGCGACGCAGCGTGGCGCGCACGTCGAAGTTCTTCGCGATCTTCAGGAACGAACGCTGCCGCAGTTTCGTGCCGAGAAACGGCGCGCGCACTTCGACCGCGAGCTTCTCGAGCAGCTGCTGGATCACCTTGCGCACGAGATCTCGCGCGAGTGCGAGCACCGCCGGGTTCATCAAGTGCTTGGTGCGCAACACCGCTCGCAGCAGCGTCTCGCTCGGTTCGGCGCGACGCAGAAGTTCGGGGTTCGTCACCATCTCCTCGAGCCCGTAGCGCTCGAGCGCGTCCTTCTCGATTCGCTCGATCACGCGCTGCGGAAACAGCTTGTGCACCGCGTTGATCCAGTCGGGCACCGTCAGCGACGACGGATCGAGCGATCCTTGCTGCCCGCCGCCGCCACGCACGTTGCGACCCGGGCCGTTCTCGCGGTCGTACAGATACGCGAGTGCCGCTTCACGCTCGTTCCAGTTGCCCTCCTCGGGGAGACCGCCGAGAAGGTCTTCGGTCCCTGCGCCGAGCACCAGCCGCCATCGAAGCTTGCGCAGCAGTTCGCGGTCCATCAGTGCTTCGCCTCGCGCGTCGCGACGGGTGGCAGGGGGCGGATGCCATGGCGATCGAGCGCTGCGACGAGCCGGCTCTCGAGTGAGAGCGCAGCGGCCGCGGTGCCCGCGCTGACGGCAAGTGCGGGGAGCGGCGCGCTGTGATCACCGAGTGCTTCGAGCATGCGTCGCACGAGTTGATGCTTCTCGCGCGGTGGGAAGAACGAGAACGCCAGACGCAGCGCGGGGAGGGCGGCGAGGTAGTCGTCGTCACTGAACGCCAGGAGCAGTTCGTCGAGGCGCAGCATCAAGCGCGGCTCGGACTTCACCGCTTCGCGCGCGACGGTGAAGAGGCCTGTGAGGAAGTCGCCGAGTTGTTCCGGTCGCGCGAATGCCTGAACGAGATCGGCGATGGCGAGTCCTTCGGCGTCGCCGATTGCGAACAGGCCGCCAGCCTGCGCTGCAGAGTCGCCAACATGGAT
>CBIHQZ010001390.1:0-2158 GCA_966212315.1 uncultured Myxococcales bacterium | reverse complement strand
CGTCTGGCACGGATTGCCGTCGTCGCACTCGGAGTCCGTGAGGCACGCGATGCCACCGCCGCCGTCGGTGACCGGAATCGCGACGATGTCGCCGGCGTCGTGTCCGCTCGCGTCAGCGCCCGTCGCTGTGTCGGGTCGACTTGCATCGCCCTGGGACTGATTGCCTGCGCCGCAGCCAATCGCGAGCGTGAAGATCAACGGAGCGACGAAGCGAGTTCCCACGAGTTGTTACCCCCTCGACGCGCGAATCGCGCATTCGACGCCCGGACTGTCGCAGAGCGGGTCGGTGGCCACAACTCCTGGTTCCGTTCGAATCGACGAACAGCGGAAACTGGTGGGTCCAGTCCGCGGTCAGTCTGGCCGACCGCGCGGCTCGAAACGAGTCTACCCGGCGCGCGGCAGCGTCAGCGTGAACGTGCTTCCACGACCGACCTCGCTGCGTGCCACGAGCACGCCGGTGTGCAGTCGTGCGATTGCCGCTGCGATGAAGAGACCGAGCCCGTGTCCATGCTCGCCCGCGCCGTCGACGCGGTGGAAGCGATCGAACAGTCGCGGCAACTCGGAGGCTGGAATGCCGGGACCATGATCGCGCACCGTGATCGACGCCCGTCCCGGCGAGACATCGAGGGTTACGTCGATGCGCTCTGCACCGCGTCCGTACTTCACGGCATTCGAGATCAGGTTGTCGAACACCTGGCGCAGCAACTCGGAATCGACGACGGCCATCACGGATTCGTGCGGCTCGCTCAGTTCGATTCGCGCGGCCGGCATCTGCGCGCGCCAGTCCTCGACACGCTCCATCACGAATGATCGCAGGTCCTTTCGTTCGGCTCGCAAGACGACGCGACCCTCGGCGAAGCGTGCGGCGTCGAGAATGGAATTGATCAACAGCACCATTCGATCGGCGCCGCGGACGACCGCTTCGATCGGGCGAGTGACGGCCGGATCGCCGTCCGCGCCGAGCCGTCGCGATGCGAGTTGCGCGTTCATTTTCACCGAGGAGAGCGGCGTCTTCAGTTCGTGCGCGACCCATTCGAGCATCGCATCACTTACGTCGCTATCTTCGCGCGCGCGAGCGGAGCCGACTGCGGCCGAGGGCGCATCGGCGGGCACTGTCGAGCGGCAACCCAGCGCCCGTTCGACCGCGTGCTCGAATGCGTCGAGGGCGAGCGGCTTCGGAAGAAACGTCACCGCGCCTTCGATGGCCGGAGCGCGTGCTGCGCTCATCAAGATCATGGGGATGCTGGCCAGTTGCGGCTCCGCCTGCATCGCCCGCCAGAGTTCCACGCCCGTTCGACGCGGCATCATCACGTCGCTCACCACCAGGTCGGGGGGGTCCGTTCTCACGATCGTGAGCGCTTGATCTCCGTCGTGCGCGCGCAGCACTTCGTGCCCGAGTGTTTGCAGCGCGTCCTCGGCCACGTCGAGAATCGCTTCCTCGTCATCGACGATCAGTACGCGGCTCACGGTCGCGCACCCGGTTCGGCATCCGCGAGCGGACGTGCGAGCCCGGTGAGCAGACCCGACGCCGACTGCATCGGCCCGAGGACCGTGAGACCGCTCGCGCGAATCTCGAACTCACGCATGTGCGGGTCGTACTCGCTGTCGCGCATCTTGAGCACCGACACGATTCGGTGCAGCTGGCCGCGCAGTTCGAGATAGCGCAGCAGGATCAAGTTCTCGCACACGCTCGCAACGGGCGTGTCGCTGAAGTCCAGCTCGACCCCGGCATACTTCGCGACGTCGCGCGTGAAGACGGCGCTCACGCCCGCGCGTCGCAACGCGACGACGAACGACGACAGCACGAGTTCGCGCCGGCTCACATCGAGGATCGAGTTCTCGAGACGCAGCAACCCGTCGACGACCAATCGGCGGGCGCCGGTGCGCTCGAGCCCCTCCAGCGTTTGCGCGACGATCTCGTCTCCCTCGCGCTCGCCCGGCGGGAGGTACACCATCTCGAGCAGCCCGCTCTCGAGGTACGGCCGAACATCGAGACCCACGCGGAGCGCGCGCAAGATCGACTGCTTCGGCGGTTCGTAGAACGAGATGATCCGCACGCGTTCGCCGCGAGCACAGCCAGCCGCCGCGAAGTGCAATGACAGGAGCGTCTTTCCGACACCGATGCTGCCGGCCAGCACGGTGGTGCCGGGACGGGGTA
>CBIHQZ010001389.1:0-2161 GCA_966212315.1 uncultured Myxococcales bacterium | reverse complement strand
CTCCGGTTCGGCGGCGTCACTCTCGTGCTCGGCCTCGTCCGCGTCGGCATCGCTCGCATCGCTCTCGACGTCGCCGGCCGCGACGGAATCTTCGGTCGCGGCGGCATCGCTGTCCGCCACGTCGGGCGCACTCTCGTTGCCGTGCGATTCGGGGATGACTTCCTCGGCCACGTCTTCGCCCGCGCGATCGACATCCTCGCTCGCCGCAGTCTCGTCGTCCGGGCGTTCGGCAGCGACGCTCGGGGCGTCCTCGAACTCCACCACCGTGTCGGACTCGGGCGCAACCGACTCGGCATCGGACGCGGGCGCCTCGGTCGAGTCGCTCGACTCGGCCTCGCCCGCAACCTCGGTAC
Organism: uncultured Myxococcales bacterium; assembly: GCA_966212315.1. GTDB lineage: Bacteria > Myxococcota_A > Polyangia > Polyangiales > CBIHQZ01. Next base: position 1,808 of record CBIHQZ010001389.1, on the reverse strand, counting down.
TCGCCGCCTCCTCGGGCGCTGCTTCTTCGCCGACCGCGCCCGGTCCCGCAACCGTGCCGTCGGCGCCCAGCTCGCGCACCAACGTCGCCTCGCTCTCGGGCGTCAGCTCGGTGAACTCGCGGAGCGTGGGAAGGTCGCGCAATGACTTCAGGCCGAAGAACTCGAGGAAGTAACCCGACGTGCCGTACAGCACCGGACGTCCTGCTTCTTCCTTGCGACCGAGAATGCGGATGAGATCGCGATCGAGCAGAACCTTGAGCGCGCTCCCCGAATCGACGCCGCGGATGTCGTCGACTTCCGGGCGCGTGATCGGTTGACGGTAGGCGAGGATCGCGAGTGTCTCGACCTGTGCTCGCGTGAGGCGCACCGGCTTCGCTTGCAGCATTTCGCGCACGAACGGTGCGTTCACGGCGCTCGAGCGGAACTGCCAGCCGCCCCCGAGTTCGTCGAGATGCACGCCGCGGTCGCGATAGTCTTCTTTCAATTCCTCGAGCAGGCGACGCACGTCGCGCACGTCGGCGCGGGCGAACTTCGCGATGTCGCCCGCCGTGATCGGCTTGTCGCTGACGAACACGAGGCTCTCGATGATGCCGCGGAGATGAAGCTCGCTGACCGATCGCGGCGCCGATCGCGCCGGGCCGGGATGGTCCGCGGATGGTTCGCCGCCTACTTCGGCACTCGCTTCGACGCTCTCGGCCGGCGCGGATCCATCGGCTGATGCCGCGGCCGCGGTTTCGCTTCCGAGGAGTGCTTCGACGTCGGCGGACACCGAGTGCTCGTCGGCACTCGCGGTGTCGGTGTCAGAAGCCGCATCGTTCGCACGCGACGCATCGTCGGCGGATTCAGCCGCTACGGCGGCGAGGACTTCCGCGATCGGCGAGGTCGCAGCGTCGTCGAGCGGATCGACCAGCGGCATCACCAGTTCTTCGCTGGCCGTGACATCGAGCGATTCGGCGAGCGCCTCTTCGCTGTCGTCCCCTTCGAGCGACACCGACGCGACCAATCCCTCGTCAGCCTCGGCTTCGTCAGGCGTCTCCGCGTCCGAACGCTCCCGCAGCGGCCGATCGAACAACCCACCCTGCCCGGCTTCGTCGCTCGCGCCTTCCGCGCCTTCGATCGCTTCGGACTCGGACGCGCTCGATGCCAGCGTCTCGTCGTCCGAGCCGGCAGCTTTCTTCTTCGAACTCGCGTCGCGCTTCGGCGGACGTGTCGTGGGCGACTTCTTACGGGGCATCTTCGATCGTCGGAATCGGCGCGTCGTCGCTGATGAGCAGGGTCACGTGAATCGTGTCGAGCGCGGCCGCTTGATAGAGCCGCGACATCTTTAGCCGGGTCATTTCGAGAAGCGCAAGGAACGTGATCACGAGATCGAGCGTCGTGTGATCGTTCTCGAACAGCTCCTCGAACGTCGTTTCTTTCCGGCTGCGAAGCTGATCGACGAGTTCCGCGATGCGCTGCGAGATGCTGACGCGCTCGGCGGTGACTTCGTGCGCGATCGACAGCTTCTTCTTCGCCGCGATGCGCTGGAGCGCTTCCATCAGCGAGAAAAGACCGACCGGTGCGAGAGGTGCCGTCTGCTCGGCGTCTTCCTTCACGTCGATGCCGCGCGGGAACACGTCGCGTCCGGCCACGCCGCGAGCTGCCAGCGCCTCGCCGGCGGTCTTGAACTTCTGATACTCGAGCAGGCGGCGCACGAGCGCAGCGCGCGGGTCTTCTTCGATCTCGATCTGACCCTCCGCGGTCACCTCTTCGGGAGGCGGCGACGGCAGCAGCATGCGTGACTTCAAGTGCACGAGTGTCGCGGCCAT
>CBIHQZ010001388.1:0-2163 GCA_966212315.1 uncultured Myxococcales bacterium | reverse complement strand
TACGGTAGCGCGAGCCTGGCGGGCTTTCTCACGCACGTCGACCACGACCTCGTCTTCGAACCCACGCTCGGTCAGAACATCGAGATTCCATCGAGCGCCGCCACCACGCGAGGCGGACTCACCGCATACGTACGCATGGCGCCGATCCGCGATCTGGTGATCTCGATGTCGGGCACGTGGACGCGCGCCACGTTCGACGCAACCGGGTTTCTCGTGCCGTACGTACCGCGGCTGGTGGGACGCCTCGACGCATCGTTCCGCCGCGACGTCGCTCGCTGGCGCACGCATTCCGTCACCGCATTCGGGGGACTCGGCGCCACGCTCCTCGGCTACCGCGCGCTGCCGTACTCCGAGAGCGCCGATGCCGTCGGTCTCGTCGATCTCGGCGGCGGCGTGCGGGTCGGCCCCTTCGAACTCGAGATCGACGTGCGGAATCTCTTCGACGCGCGCTGGCGCGATGCGCAGTTCAACTACCCCTCCAACTTCGATCCGTCGGGCACCGCGAGTCTCGTACCCGTTCGTCAGTTCACCGCGGGGCGTCCGTTCACGCTCACCGCCACGCTGTCCGTCTATCTGTGAGGTTGCGATGAAACGACAACGATCGATCCTGGGTTTCGTCGCGCTGAGCGTCGCGCTCACCATCACCACTGCTTCGACGACGCACTGCGGTCCGGAGAACACCGGGCACGAGCGCACCTCGTTCCGCATCACCGTGCACGGAATTCGTGCGGATGCGACGACGTCGGTCGGATGGCACGTCGTGATCGACCGCGCTGCCATCGCGATGGGACCCGTGCGTTGGTACGAAGGCGAACCGCTCTTCGGGCAGCGCTGGCTCGGTCGGTTCCAATTCGGCATGGCCGAGGCGCATCCTGGCCATTACGTGCCGGGCGAAGCGCTCGCGGACGTGACGTCGCAACGCGCGATCGATCTGCTCGCGCCCGGTGGCGTCGATCTCGAGACGGCAACCGGCGTCACGGGCGATGCGAACAGCGCGGCGATCGAACTGCGCGCACCGAGCGCCGATCTCGGCCCGGCGGGAACGATTCTCGGAGGACACACCCTCACACTTCGCGGCGTCGCGACGCGCGATACGACGACGGTGCATTTCGATGTCTCGCTCGATCTCGATCAGATCGTGAACGGAATCCCCGCGCACGCGCACATCGTCGTCGGACCGGGGCGCTGGGACATCGGGGTAGACCTCGTCGACTTCGTCGACCGCGCCGACTTCTCCACGCTCCCGGCACCCAGCGGTACCGAGTACGTCGTCGCGCCCGCGGACGGACAAGTCGAGAACGCATTGTTTCGCAGCGCGACGTCAGGGTCGCCCTACCGGTTCACATGGATCGACGACGGTCGCGACATTTGAACGGGAAAGAATAATCCTCGTGAATTATGTGAACACTGGTTTGATCGCGTGTCTTCTGTCCCTGACGGCGTGCGGTGGTCACGGTGATGTCGCCCTCACGATCTGGGGCGAAGAATTCATCCAGGACCAGATTCCGGCCCGTGCCGGCGCGATGGCGGGATTCGAGAACGGCTGGACGCTGCACTACACGCGCTTCCTCGTGAACGCCGGCAATTTCACCGTCGCTTCATCGATCAGCACGTCCCCGGGCGGATCCGTTCCGGGCTTCCGCGTCTACGACCTCCACACGCTCCAAGGCCCGCTCGCGATCGGCACGGTCGAAGACATCGACGGAATGCGCTGGAATCGCGTGTCGTACGAAATCGTCCCTGCGTCTGCGAGTTCGAGCGCGGGCAATGCCACTGCGGCGGACCTTCAATTGATGCAGTCGAATGGATTCTCCGTCTATGTCGAAGGCGAAGCCACGCCGACGTCGGGAACTCCGGTTCGCATTCAATGGGGCTTCACGAACAATACGCTCTACGAAGACTGCCACGACGCCATGGCGCAAGAGGGCGTCGTCGTGCCGAGCGGAAGCGTCGCCGATGCGCAGATCACGATCCACGGCGATCATCTGTTCTACGACGATCTGCAATCGCCGACGGCGCTGGTTCGATTCGACGCAATCGCGGCCGCCGACCGCGATGGCGACCATCTGGTCACCATCGACGAACTCGGGATGGTCGATCTCACGTCCCTGCCGACGGGTCAGTACGGCACCGGCTCCGCGCCGAACATCAACACGCTGCGTG
>CBIHQZ010001387.1:0-2163 GCA_966212315.1 uncultured Myxococcales bacterium | reverse complement strand
TGCGAGCGCGGGGGCGAGGGCGATGGCGCCGAGCAGTGCGCGGCGGGTCAGCGAAACGGACACGGGCGGACGATACACGCGAGATCCCTGCGCCGGAGCAGCGAACGCGGCGTCCTCCGTCGGTTGTGGTGTGACGTCGTGACGCGCTGGCGTGCACTGGAGGTCTGCCGATCGCAACCCGGAGAGACTTGCGGTCAGGGGCGCTGCCGCCGTCGCGTCACGCCGAGCCACCACAGCTCGTTTGTGATCCACACCGCTCGATCGGCCATCACAGCTCGATGGTGGCGACGGGTCCACGCTTGCGCGCATCACAGGACAGGGGTACCAGCCCGGAGCACCAATGGCCGCAAACAAACCGTCCCTCCCGGCGCCCGCTGGCAAGCCGTCGACCCCTGCAGTTGTCCCGCCTGGCGGACTTCAATGGCGCAACGTTGCGATCATCGGAGGCGTCGTCGCCATCCTGTGGGTCACGGCGTTCGCGTCCAACAGCAAGGCGTTCATCATCGTCGTCGCGGTGCTCACGCTCGTCGTGGCCGGCGCGCTCTTCTGGATCTATCGCTGGGCGTCCAAGCAGCGAAAGCTGATGGAGCTGCTGCAGTCCGCGAACGTCTCGCCCGAGGCGCGCAAGGAAGCGCTCGCGAAGCTGAAGGCCGCACCCGATGCGGACAAAGACGTGATGAACGCGATCGCCCGCGCGCAGTTGCAAGCGCAGGAAGATCCGGATGCCGCGCTCACGACGCTCGAGAGCGTCGATCTCAAGAAGGTCCCGGCGCCGATGGCGGACGATGTTCGTGCGTTCCGCGCGCAGCTGTACCTCGTGAAGGGGCGCTCGAAAGAAGCGCGTGAGCTGGCTGACGAGATCAAGCCGAGCAACGCAGCGACCCCCGAAGCGCGCGGTATGCTGGCGGCGACGGTGGCGGAAGCATGGGCGCGCACCGGCAAGCATACGGAAGCGCTCGATCTGCTCGGGACGATCAAGCCCGAGGATCCCGATTTCGCGCAGGCCAAAGCCCCGCTGCTCTACGCGCGCATCTATGCCTCGTTCGCGGCCGGCAAGCGCGACGACGTGCGTCGCGACATGGCGACGTTGGTTCGCCAGGACGTGAACCTGCTCGGGCGCTTCGTGGCGCCGCAGCTCAAGGTGCATCCCGAGCTGCAGAAGATCGCCAAGGAAGTGCTCATGCGCGACCCGAACGTGCGCAAGGCAGCGCAGAAGCAGCAGCAGCGGGTCGTCCGTCGACGCTGACCGTTCCACTGCGACGGGCCCGCCCCTATAGTCCCGCCGCACGCCATGCTCCTTCTCACGATCGACGTCGGGAACACGAACACCGTCCTCGGGCTCTACCGCGGCACCGAACTGGTGCAGCACTTTCGTATCGAATCGGCGCGGCAGAAGACGTCCGACGAGTACGTGGTGCTCATCCGCTCCCTGCTGCAGTTGAAGGGCGTCGACTGCGCCGATGTGAAAGCGGGCGTGCTCGCGAGCGTGGTGCCTTCGCTGGCGGACACGTTCGCGCGCGTGGTGCGTGACGGATTCGGGTGCGAGCCGGTGGTGGTGGGCCCGGGAATCAAGACCGGGATGCCGATTCTCTACGAGCAGCCGCGCGAGGTCGGTGCCGATCGCATCGTCAACGCGGTGGCTGCGTACGAGCGCGTACACACCGCGTGCATCGTGGTGGACTTCGGCACCGCGACGACGTTCGACATCGTGAGTCCGAAGGGTGAATACCTCGGGGGCGTGATCTGTCCGGGCGTGCAGATCTCGGCGGATGCGCTCTTCGCGCGCGCTGCGAAATTGCCGCGCGTCGAGATCGCGCGACCGCCACGCGTGGTGGGCCGGAACACGCTGCATGCGATGCAGGCCGGCATCGTCCTCGGGCAGGCGGGGCTCGTGGACGGGCTCGTCGATCGCATTCGCGACGAGACGAAGTTCACGCCGTGCCGCGTGATCGCGACCGGCGGACTCGCGAAATTGATCGCGCCCGAATCGCGCACCATCGACGAAGTCGACGACTGGCTCACCCTCGAAGGGCTGCGGATCCTGTACGAGCGCAACGCGTCGTGACGGCGACCGCGCGGGCGCGAAATCTCGGGTTGCTCGCGCTCGGCATGATCGCTTCGATGCTGCTGGCATTGCGAGTCGGCGCGGCGCACGGCGCGTTG
>CBIHQZ010001386.1:0-2164 GCA_966212315.1 uncultured Myxococcales bacterium | reverse complement strand
CTTCTCGCTCGACGAGGTCGTGCGGGTCATCACCGCGGCGATCGAGCAACACGCGCCGTAACGACGCTGCGTGGTTCGCAGCGCATCACGACGCGTGGAGGTCAGCGCGTCGGCGTAACGACCGTGCCGGGCGGAACGAGTGCGCGCGTGAGCGTCAGCTCCATGGTGCCACCCGCCGGAACGTGTACTTCCCGCGGGAGGTACACGTCGTACCCGTCCGCAAGGACGTAACCGTTCACGGGTCCGCCACCGTACGGCATCCGGTAGCCGTACCAGCCGCTGTAGTAGTACGGCGCCGTCGCGATCACTGCCGGGCCCGTGTAGAGCTGGGCGTTCGAGGCGCTGATCCGCGCCGCGAGCGGCGTGAAGCCACGCGTCGTCTCGATCCCATCGAAACGGAGTCGCAGACGCGGTCCCGTCGCGCCCACGACAGAGTGCACGGTGCCGCGGATACGCGACCCCGCGGGCACGATCACCGTGCCGCCCGAGTCCGCGACCGGCTCCTGCACCACGGCGCTGAACTGCTGCCCGCGTGCGGTCTCCATCGTGTCGAGCGACTGCTCCAGGCGCACCGCGATGCGCGTCCCCGCCGGCACGATCGGTCCCTGCACGTTCGCGTGTTCGATCGGTCGAACCCGCTGCGAACCGGTCGACGCTACCGGCGCAGCGCATCCGGCTGCGGCCATCGCGACGAACGCACCGGCCCATGTGCTGATCACGCTTCTCATCGAACACCTCCGCGCGTGCGGTCGACCCTGCAAACCCCCATGGCGTCAGAGCCGTCGCATCGCAGTGTCCATCGAGCAACGACGGTGCCCAGCACCTCGTCGGTGCGTCTCAAGGTCGAGGCTGCGCGGCGTTCGGCCCGATGGTGAACCCCGATCCGCCGCCGCCGATCGTGGAGGTCGGACCGTCGGTGATCACCACCGGTGGAGGCGTGGTGAAGATCGACGCGGCGCTGCTGCCGTAGCCGCTGGGCGCGGTTCGCGGCGGCGCTGCGGTCGACTGGATCGCGCCCGGACCGATCGCGTCGGTCGTGCCGAGCGAGATGGTCGCGGGCACGGTCGTGACGGTGTTCTCGACCGGACCTCCGCCTCGTGCGGTCGTTGGCATCGGGCACGACGCTTCAGCGACCTCGTCATGCGTGACGCGCATCGACTGCGCACCCGCGCAATGAGCAGCCGCGAGGCTCGCGCCCGCAAACAAGAGCAGTGTCGACAGTGTGCGCATGGTGCCCCTCCGTATCCGTGCCGGACGTACGGAGAAGCCCGCTGCGAGTGCCGCGCCGCGGACTACACGGCCGGCGCGTTCGAAGCAGACGCGCTGGCGTCGGTCGTCGGTTGCGAGGTCGTCTCGGCCGGCGTCGTCGAGGTCGTCGAACTCGCAGTTGCAGTCCCGCTGCCGCCGCCGGAACCGCGATTCGAGCCGCCGCCGCCGCGCAGTCGATTGAACAAGAGTCCGAGCCCCGCCATCGCGAGGGCGAAGAGTCCGAGCGCACCGAGCACCTTGCGTCGATGCCTCGACTTCACGACAGCGACTTCGGAGATCGACTCGAGCTGCGCCTGCGCACGATGGTTCGACGGGTCGGTCCGCACTGCAACCCGGTACAACTCGGGATCCGCGACGCCGCGCTGCAACGCGCGTTCGGCTTCGAGGTACTGGATTGCGGACTGTGCGCGCCGCGCGGTGGGCGCTTCCGGTGCAACTCGCAATGCAAGGCGGTAGATGGACTCGGCGTGCACCGCATCGGTCGACTCGAGTCGCTGCGCATACGCCATCAACGGCGCGACCATCTCGACGCGACGGTCGTAGAGCGGATGGCGCGCGAGCACGAACTGGAAGCGATCGAGCATCTGCACGTCGTTGCCGGCGTGAGCCGCTGCCAGCCCTTCGTCGAATGCGTGGGCGACTTCTTCCGCGAGACGCCGGTCGTATGCCGCGTACATCTCGCGCGCGACCCGCTCCCAGCCCCACTGCGGATTCGGATCTTCGCCGGCGTAATTCTCGTAGGCCGTGCGAAGCGCGTTGATGGCATCGCGCCCGTACTGCGCCACCGCCCAGCGCGCCGCGTCGCGAACTTGTGCGCGGTCGCTGTTCACGAAGCTCACCACCACGTTGAGCGCGTCCTGCTGACGGGTTGCACCGAACGCGCGAAGAATCTCCG
>CBIHQZ010001385.1:0-2165 GCA_966212315.1 uncultured Myxococcales bacterium | reverse complement strand
GGGAGCATCGGTTGGGGAATTGTCTCGGGCATTGCATTGGGCTTTGCGCTCAATGTGAAGTTCAATTGTTTCCTCATCCCCGCCGTGGTCTTCATGCACTGGATGGTGGTGCGTGGTCGCGAGGTCGGGCACACCGCGACGGGCGGCGGGATCTCGGTGCCGATCGCGTTCGTTTCCATGCTGATCCTCGGTTTCGTGACGTTCGTCGCGATCTGGCCGTGGATGTGGAACGACACGTTCGTGGCCGAGGGCGGGCGCCCCGGACGCCTCCCCGAGTACCTGGGATTCCACTGGAATCACCCGTACTACAACATGGAATTCAATGGGTATAACTACTTCCGCCCGCCCTTCCCGCGGAGTTACCCATACAAGATGATTCTGTTCACGGTGCCGTTGATCTCCCTGGTGCTCTTCGGCGCCGGGATCATCGCCCGTTGGAAGCATCTGCTTCGCGACATCGCGCCGCTCGCGTGGCTGTTCCCGCCCGTCTCGCGCACGAAGAGACTCCATGCCTTTCATCGCCAGCAGCCCGGTGACGATCGCGCCGGAACCGACCTGCTCTTTCTCGCGGCGGGTTATTCGATCCTCGCGCTGTGGTGGAAGACCAACACGCCGATCTTCGGCGGCACGAAGCACTGGTTCACCGCGTACCCGTTCCTCGCGCTCTTCGCGGGCGCGGGCTTCGACGCTGCCGCGAAGCAGATGGAGGCATTGCTCGACAAGCGCGTACGCCCCGCGTGGCTCGCGCCGTTCGCGCTCGGTGCGGTGTGCCTCCTCGCGCCGCTCGCACTCACCGCCCACTCGCACCCGTTCGGGTTGAGCAACTACACGCCGATCGCCGGCGGCGCGCCGGGCGGCGCCGATCACGGGATGAACCGCCAGTTCTGGGGCTTCACGACGGGATCGCTCGTCGACTTCTTCAACCGCGAAGTCCCGCCGCACGGTTCGATCTACATCCACGACACCGCCTGGCCTTCGTGGGAAATGCTGCAGGCCGACGGGCGCATCCGACCCGACATTCGTGTGTCCTGGGATCTCGCGGGGGCGGACTTCTCGATCGTGCATCACGAACTGCACATGAACGAAGTCGACTACCAGATCTGGCAGGCCTACCAGAGCCCGGCGACGTTCCACGTGCTCACGTTCGACGGCGTGCCGATCGTGTCGGTGTACCGACGCCCGGGCGTGCGCGGGCCGCGGTAGCGCCGGGGAGACCTCACCCCCGCTCCGCGCGCCCCTCTCCCTCCGACGCCCCGCGCAACGCGCGAATCGCAGGCGTCGTCGAGAGAGGGGCTGGAACGATGGTGGCGTCGGCGGTGAACTGCGCGGGTTGGCGTGCGGCGGGCAGGGGACGTCGAGGTCGCGGGACGTCCGTGTGAGCGAGGGGGCCTCTGCGCTCGTACGACCTCGCCGCCAACACACCCCTCGCGCCGCCATCATTCCAGCCCCTCTCTCGACCGACGCCTTGCGTGTCGCGCGCTACGCGTGGGCGTCGGAGGGAGAGGGGCGAGCGGCAGCTGGGGTGAGGTCCGCGCCCACCGCGCGCCGAATCCGCGCGAAGATGCTCACCACGCCATGGCGCATCACAATTGCCGCACCGCGGACGCACCGAAAGCAACCATCAGCATCGCGTTCGGCGGCGAGTGGGCTCGCATCTACGCGATCGACGGTGTCGGCTACGACGACGGCACGGACGTCGATCCGAACGCGCCGCTTTCCTTCGTGCTGAAGCTCGGTCACGAACTCGACATCTTCGAATACGTGATCGATCTGCCGCGCGGCGCCACCATTCGTGCGGCCCATTGTTTGTACCTCGTCGACTCGGCGGTATCCGAGATCGACCCCGAGAACTACGGTCCGCCGAAGCGGGTGCAGTGCGAGCACGTCACGCTGCCGCTGCTGTACGAACGCGCGCACGTGAACATGCTCGCGGGTCCTGCCGAGTCCTTCGCGATCGAATCGTTCGCGTTCGCGTCGCGACCGTCCGTGGGAGAAGAACCGGGGTTCATCGTGTCCTGGACGCTTCGTGATGCGCGCGGCGAATCGCTCACCCTTCGCAACACCGCACGCGACGGCTGGGTCCTCGATCGCGGCGGTTCGCGGAGCGCGTTGAGCACCGGCGACACCATCACGTTCACGGATCTCATCCGCTCCAATCGCTGACT
>CBIHQZ010001384.1:0-2166 GCA_966212315.1 uncultured Myxococcales bacterium | reverse complement strand
CCCCGACTACGTCGCGAAGGGCCTCAACGTGGTGCGTCCGTCGTTCGGGCAGATGTGGTTCAGCGCGAACTGGGGCTACGAGGAATCGAAGCATTCGATCGCGCTGCTCGAGTACCTGCTCCGGTCGGGAAAACGAACCGAAGAGCAGATGTGGGATCTGCAGCAGCGCGTGCACGAGAAGAGCTGGGATCTTCCGTTCAACACCTCGCGCCAGATGACGATCTACGGCTGCTTCCAGGAGCAGGCGACGTTCGTGATCTATTGCCGTCAAGAAGCGCGCGCGCAGGAAGAGGGCTGCGAGGCCCTTCGCGCGATCTACCGCTTGAACGCGCGTGACGAAGTCGCGCACGCACGCTTCTACATGGACGTCGTGAAGGTGTGCCTCGAGGAAGATCGCGACGGCACGGTCGCGGACATCGCTCACGTCGCGAAGCACTTCGCGATGCCGGGCGTCGGCATCGTTCCCGACTACGACGCTCGCATCGACGTGATGCGCGCGGAGAGCAAGGTCGATCGCGACGTGTTCATCCAGAAGGTCTACCTCCCGACGTTGAAGCTCCTCGGCGTGACTCGTCAGGAACTCGTCGCTGCGGCATCGCGCGAACGCCGCGAGCGCAAAGCGGCCGAGGCGGGCGCTGCGATACTCGCAGGTTCCACCGACGCGAACGCGTAGTCGCGTCGTCGCGAACTCACTACTCGTGCTGATGCCCTCGAAAGCATCACCAAAAATTCCGCGCCGATCCTTTCGTCCTTCCTGTACCGAAATTCTGTCTCTGCCTTCGCCGCCGCCATTGCCCGTGGCCGTCGCGCGCTGATAAGGAATCCCGCCATGGCCAACGAGACCCTCGTCGAAGAACTGCGCGTCCTCTTCTCGGAGATCACCGAGATCGACGACATCCCCAGCACGAAGTCGCTCAAGGATCTCGGCGTGGACTCGATGATGGCCCTCGAGATCGTCACGGCGATCGAGAAGAAGTACGCGATCAAGATCGAAGAGGCCGAGCTCGATCAGGTCGCGACGCTCGAGAAGGCCGCGCAACTCGTGGCTACGAAGGTCGCCGCGAAGTAAGTCGCCCCCGACGCTCGCATCCCTCTCTACTTTCGTGACCCGCCCCCGTTACATCCACCGCGTTCGTGTCGGCTACGTCGACACCGATGCTGCGCAGGTCGTGCATCACGCGACCTATCTCCGGTACTTCGAACAAGCACGCATCGAGTTCCTCCGCGCGAACGGCTGGGACTACAACGCGTGGCTCACGCGCGAAGGGCTCGGTCTCCCGGTCGCGGAGAACACGGTGAAGTACCGCGCGCCCGCGTATTTCGACGACCTGCTCGAAGTGCACACGTGGGTGCCCGTCGGCCGCCGCGCGTCGCTGCTGTTTCAGTACGAGATCTTCCGCAGCGGCAAGCTGCTCACCGAAGGCAACACGAAGTGCGCGTGCACCACGATGAAAGGTGAAGTGCGGCGCGTGCCGGTGGATTTGATTCGCGTGTGCCTCGGCGACGAGTTCGATCCCGCGAAGATCTGACCGTGCAGCGCCTTCCGATCGCAACGCGTGGGGCTCGGGAGTTCGCGGGGCTGGGACACGTACTGATCGCCGAGACCGCGTCGCGGGACGAAGTGATCGTCGCAGCGAGTTTGCTCGACGGGCCGGCTGTTCTGCTCGGATCCGCGCAGTACGCCGGGCGGGTCGTGGATCTCGCTGCGTGTGCGACGGCGGGCGTCGACGTGGTGCGGCGTCGAACCGCTGGCACCGCGATGTACGTCGACGGCGATGCGATCGGTCTCACCATCGCACTACCGCGCGTGAATGCCGTGATCGAAGACGCGACGTTGCGCACGCTCGTCAATCGCAACATCCGCGGCGTGCTCAAGGGACTCACGACGGCGGGCGCGCTCGCGCATTACTTCGGGCGCGAATGGATCGCGGTGAAGCACCGGCCCATCGCGGTCATCGGCACCACGTTCACGGACGCGGGCGCGGTGCTGCTCGAGATCGTCATCGCGAACGCTGCGACGATCGAGATACCGACCGCGCTCTCCACGGCGCGGAAACAGAGTGTCGATCGCTGGCGCGGCAAGTCGCCGATCACGCTGGTCGAAGCACTCGGACGCGCGGTCGACCCGGAGCGGGTGGCGACACGCGTGATCGACGGATTCGTCGA
>CBIHQZ010001383.1:0-2169 GCA_966212315.1 uncultured Myxococcales bacterium | reverse complement strand
CGCGCGCGAGCGGGAGCGGACGCGGCGTCACCATGGCCCGCGCACCGCCGTAGAAGGTGCTCGTGTGCGTCGGCGGGGGTGTCGGTGGCGCAGGCGGCGGCGGCTCGATGTTCGTGGCGTGCACGAAGCGGGTCGCGTGAAACGCAGCGACCGCGAGCAGCGGATACGACTCGTGCACATCGCCGCTCGTGGCGCGAATCGATTGCGTCGCGAAGAGCGAAGCGACGCTGGCCGCGGGATCGGGCATTTCGGCGCGCAGATCCGCGAGCGATGGGAACGAACGCGACGCAGTGTTTGCGTCGAACGGATTCTTGCATCCCGTCAGCGCGACGGCACCGAGTGCAACGCCGGCGGCGAGCTGTTCGACACGCGGGAGTGGTCGCGAGTTCTTCGCGGCAACGGGTCGGCGCGCGCTCATGCCGCGCCTCGCAGCACCGGGAGTCTTCGCACACGGCGCACCGATGACGAAGATGTCTCCGTGCTCGCTTCTGCGGCAGCACCCGCGGCCGCCGCGACGCGTCCGTAGGTCCACGCGAGAAACGCATCGCATCGCGCTTCGAGCAGCGCGTGCCCGACTTCGTCCGCGATGCGCGCGCTCGCCTGTTCGTACCAGCACTGCACGCCGCCCGGCACGTCGGGGGTATTCGTCTCGGCGAGGTTCGCGCACATGCACGATGCGCCGCAGCGCCATTTCTCGACGCACGTTTCACACGCTTCATCCGAAGGGCCGCGCGCGATCGCATCGACCGATCGCTTCGCGATCCCGGTGTGCACATCGCCGATCACCCATCGAGGATCGCGGTCTTCGTTCACGAGGCGCGCGCACGGATAGAGATTCCCCGACGGCGCGACGGCCACTTCGCGCTCGCCCGCCGAACACGTGTCGCACGCGGCGAGGCCGCCCTTCGCGGCCGCGAGGATCTTGTTGTCGAACGTCGGCATCGCCACCGGCGTCCCCGCCCGCATCGACGCGGCGTACACGTCGGCGGCTTCGCGCATCCCGCTCTCCCACGCGGCGAGGTCGTCGTCGCTCCATGGCTCTTCGAAGCACGGATTGAGTACGATCTGTCGCGCACCGAGTTCGACGAGGAAGCGCACGCTCGCACCAAGGTGGCGCACGTTGGCAGGGGCGACGACGGCGATCACGTTCAGCGGAATGCCCGCGTCGAGCAATGCGCGCGCGCCGCGCACCGTGTCGTCGAAACTCGATCGCCCGTTGCGGGTCGGACGCGTTGCATCGTGCGCCGCGCGATTGCCGTCGATCGAGAGCGTGATCTGCACCTCGAGCGCACGCAGGACCTCGACCCGCTCGCGAGTGAGCAACGTGCCGTTGGTGGTGACCGACAGCGCGAGCGAACGTCCTTCGCGAGCCGCCCGCGTTCTTGCGGCATGGGCCAGTGCGACGAGCTGATCGAATCGCAGCAGCGGTTCACCGCCGAAGAAGCCGAGGTCGACGGGACCGAACCCGCCGAACGCGAGATCGAGTCCGGCTGCAGCCACCGCATCGTCCATCACGCGCCGCTCCTTGGCGCCGGTGTAGCAGTACGTGCACCCGAGATTGCAGTCGTGCGTCAGGACGAGCGTGGTGTGCATGGCGTTCGCATCGGACCCGCGATCCGGCGCCGGGATTGGCTCGGGATCGAGTCGCGTCCGGGGTCAGACGGACGACGACGCCTTCGGGTCTCGCGGTCGGACAACGCGAAGCGCCGAGGGTTCCGTGGTGTGTTGCGCTGCGGACGTGACCTCACCCCCGCTGCCGCGTGCCCCTCTCCCTCCGACGCCACCGCGGATCGCGCGGAGCGCACGGCGTCGTCGAAAGAGGGGCTGGAAGGATGGTGGCGTGAGGGAGCGACTGCGGGGAGCGCGCGGGTGCGAGGGAGCGACTGCGGGGAGCGCGTGGCCGCGAGGGCACGACTCGCCCCAGCGCGCGTCTCCCACGTCCGCCATGTCATTCCCTACACCGACCACGTTCACGGCCCGCCGCACGCACCACGCCTGCGCATGACCGACCACGCACCATCCTTCGAGCCCCTCTTTCGACGGCGCCTGCGCACGTGCGCGACGCGGTGGCGACGAGGGAGAGGGGCGCGCGGCAGCGCTCACCATTGGTCACAAATGTGCGCGCGGCGCTCGCTCGAGGGATTCCCGGCGGGTGAACCCGCGGCAACG
>CBIHQZ010001382.1:0-2172 GCA_966212315.1 uncultured Myxococcales bacterium | reverse complement strand
TCGGCAACGTGAACGGGTTCGGGCTCTACCTCGGCGACACGCGTTTTCTCAGCGGCTACGAACTCTCGATCGTGGGGCTGCGGCCCACGGTGTTGCTCTCGAGCACGCGCTCGCAATTCATGAGCGCACAGGTGCTCGCGAACCCGAACCTGGTGTTGCCGAACGGACAGAAGGTCGCCGAGCAGACCGTTCACATCCGGCGTTACCGCATCGTGCGCGGCGAAGAAGTCGCCGAGTCGCTCACGTTCCAGAACTTCAACACGTTCGCCGTCGACCTCGTGGTGTCGGTGCGGCTCGCCGCCGACTTCGCGGACATGTTCGAAGTGCGCGGCATCGTGAAGAGCGAGCAACGCGGCCGACTCCACGAGCCTTCGTATCAGGGCAATCGCCTTCGGTTCCGCTACGACGGCCGCGACGATGTCGTGCGCACGACGGAACTGACGTTCGAGCCGCCGCCACTGGGTTGCCCGACGTCGGTCGCCATCGAGTCCGCGGCAGCGACGGCGAACTACACGCTGAAGATCCCGGCGGGCGGTTCGCAACGGTTGTCCATTGCAGTGCGCGTGTCGGCGGAGAATGCCGCGTCGCCGGTGGCGAAGCCGCGGACGACCGTATCTCTCGCGGGATATCGGCAATTTCTCACCGAACAGACGAGCGTCACGACGAGCAACGAACTGTTCAATGCGATCCTGATGCAATCGCGCTTCGATCTGCGTCTGCTTCGATCCGGCACGAACGAAGAGCCATTCGTGTGCGCTGGCATCCCCTGGTACGCGACGTTGTTCGTTCGCGATTGCCTGATCACGGCGCTCCACGAACTAGGGCTCGCGCCGTCACTCGCGCGCGACACGTTGCGCGTGCTCGCGCGCTACCAGGGAACGCGCGACGACGCGTCGCACGACGAGGAACCCGGCAAGATCCTGCACGAGCTGCGACGAGGCGAACTCACGACTCTCGGCGTCATTCCGTTCGGTCCCTACTACGGCACCATCGACGCAACGCTTCTCTGGATCCGCTTGCTCGCGGACTACTACCACGCAAGCGCCGACCTCGCGTTGGTGCGCGAACTCGAGCGCAACCTCGATGCGGCCCTCACGTGGATCGACCGCTCCGGCGATCTCGATCAGGACGGTTTCGTCGAGTACCGATGCCGCTCCAAGACCGGTCTCGTCAATCAGGGATGGAAGGACTCGTGGGACGGCATCGTGAACGTGGATGGTTCGCTCCCCGAGCCTCCGATCGCGCTCGTCGAAGTGCAGGCGTATCTCTTCGCGGCCTATCGCGGCGCAGCGGCGTTGTTTCGTGCGCTCGGTCGTAGCGACGATGCACAGGTGCTCGATGCGCGCAGCGAAACCCTGCGGGAGCGATTCGACGCTGCGTTCTGGCTTCCGAAGGCAGGCTTCTACGCGACTGCGTTGGACGGCGCGAAGGGGCAGGTTGCCAGCATCACGTCGAACCCCGGGCACGCGTTGTGGTGCGGCCTCGTCCCGCCCGCGCGTGGCGAAGCGGTGGCGCGGCGATTGATGGAAGAAGACCTGTTCAGCGGCTTCGGCATTCGCACGTTGTCGATGCACGAACGCGGCTACAACCCGGCCGGCTACCACGTGGGAACGGTCTGGCCGCACGACAACGCGCTCGCCGCGCTCGGACTCAAACGCTACGGGCAGGAGAAGCTGTTGATGGAGTTGTTCGGCGCGCACTACGAAGCGGTGCAGCACTTCCCGTCGCTGCGCATGCCGGAACTCTTCTGTGGCTTCGCGCGCACCGCCTTCGGCGTGCCGGTTCGATATCCGGTGGCGTGCAGTCCGCAGGCGTGGGCGGCGTCGTCGTGGAGCGCGTTCTTGCAGGCCTCGTTGGGGATCCTCGCGGTCGCACCGCTGCGCGAAGTGCGAATTGCGAAACCGACGCTGCCGCCGTGGTTGCAGTGGGTCGAGGTGAAGCGACTCGCGGTCGGCGATGCGGAAGTCGATCTGCGGTACCAGCGCGTGGGCGATCACACGTCCGTCGACGTGAGCGCGATGCGTGGCGACGTGCGGGTCGCGTTCGTGAATCGCTGGGACCCCGACGTGTGATTGCGGCTCACCATTGGTCACGAATGTGCGCGGCGCTCGCCGAGAGATTCCCGGCGGGTGAACCCGCGGCAACGACTCCTAAGCTTCGCCTGCGCGAAGC
>CBIHQZ010001381.1:0-2176 GCA_966212315.1 uncultured Myxococcales bacterium | reverse complement strand
GTGCCGTTCGCGACGAAGCACTGCGCATTGCACGCGCCGCAGTTGTTCACGCTGGTGCGCGTGTTGATCTCGCAGCCATCGGACACGATGTTGTTGCAGTCGGCGAAGCCGGCGTTGCACGAACCGATGCGACACGCGCCGTTGCTGCAGACGGATGTCCCGTTGGCAGCGGTGCACTGCGTGCCGCAGCCGCCGCAATTCCCTGCGTCCGCCGCGATGTTGACCTCACAGCCGTTGGCCGGGTTGTTGTCGCAATCCGCGAAGCCGGGACGACACGCGCCGATGACGCACATTCCTGCCGCACATGCTGCGGTGGCGTTGGCAAGATTGCAGACCATCCCGCACGCGCCGCAGCTCATGGGCGAGGCGCTGATGTTCGTTTCGCAGCCGCTGACGGGGTTGTTGTCACAGTCCGCGAAACCAGGCGCACACGACGCGACGCCGCACATTCCGTTCGCACAGACGCCCGCGCCGTTGGCGATCACACACGGCTGGTTGCACGCGCCGCATGCCGCGATCGTCGACGAGAGGTCGGTCTCGCAGCCGTTCGCCGTGTTGTTGTCGCAATCGCCGAACGACGCGTTGCACGCGCCGATCCCGCACGATCCGTTTACGCACGAAGGTGTTCCGTTGGCCGCGGTGCATGCATTGCCGCACGCCCCGCACGAAGCGACCGAGTTGTTGGTGTCGACTTCACAACCGTTCGCCGGATCGTTGTCGCAATCGGCGAAGCCGGTCGTGCACGCCACCGCGCAAGTTCCATTCGTGCAGCTCGGCGTCCCGTTGGCGTTCGAGCACGCGTGACCGCACGTTCCGCACGAAGCGATCGAGCTGGTGGTGTCGACTTCGCAGCCGTTCGCCGGATCGTTGTCGCAGTCCGCGAATCCCGTGTCGCAGGTGAAGCCGCACGTGCCGGTCGCGCCGCACGTCGCAACCGCGTGCGCGGGGACGGGGCACGGGGTGCACGATGTTCCACACGTCGCGAGGGCGGTGTCACTGCTGCACGCGTTGCCACATGCGTGGAACCCGGCGTCACACGCGATGCCGCACGCGCTGTCGGTGCAGGTCGCGTGACCGTCGCTCGTGGGAACAGGACAGGCGTTCGTGCAGCTTCCGCAATGCAGCGGATCCGTGGTCGCGTTCACGCATTGCGATTCGCAGCGCGTGCCGGTCGGCGCGGCGCAGTCGTTCGCGCAGTGAAATCCGCCCGCCGGATTCGCAGTGCACATCGGCGTCGGTTCGGCGCACGCGGTGGTGCAGTCGCCGCAGTGCGCCGGGTCGTTGATGTTCGTTTCGCAGCCGGTGCTCGCGGTCGTGCCGCAGTGGGCGAATCCCGTCGCGCAGCCGGTGGTGAGATTGCAGCTTCCGGCGACGCAGGTGATCGCGCCGTCGACGTGGGCGAGCGTGGTGCAGTCGTTGGCGCACGAGCCGCAGTGGTGCGGGTCGGTGGCGAGATCGACACACGATGCGCCGCAGACGCTCCCGTCGCACGGTGCGACGACGTCGGGATTCACGGTGTCGGCGACCGCATCGGGCGTCACGATATCGTTCGTCGAGTCCATGCCGTCGGTACTGACCACCGCGTCGACGCGCGCACCATCGAGTCCATCGGGGCTCGCGTCGTTGTTCATGCGGGGCGAGCCGCAGGCGACGATCGAGAGCGAGAGGACGGCCAGTGCGCCAAGGCGGACGAGGTTCTTCACGTCGCATTGGTACAGGATTGTGAAGAGGCCGGAAAGTGAGGGGGGGGCACTTCACGAACTGCTCGCGCGATGGGTCGCGCAAAGCGTACTTTTCGTCGCATGCACTACGCGATGTTTGGACAGTTCAAAAAGCAGTTGGGACAGATCGACGCGTGGCTCGACCGCGCGACGGAGCACGCAAAGGAGCGTGGCTTCGACGTGAACACGTTGCTCTCGGCGCGCCTCGCGCCCGATCAGTTCCCGTTCTCACGGCAGGTGCAGATCGCGTGCGACACCGCGAAGCTCGCAGCCTCGCGACTGACGGGAAAAGAAGCACCGTCGCATGCCGACACCGAAGCGACCGTCGACGAGTTGCGCGCGCGCGTGCGCTCGGTGATCTCGTACCTCGACGGACTCGGCGTAAAGGACTTCGAAGGCGCCGCGACGCGCACCGTCACGCAGCCGCGCTGGGAAGGGAAGACGATGACCGGCGC
>CBIHQZ010001380.1:0-2180 GCA_966212315.1 uncultured Myxococcales bacterium | reverse complement strand
GACGGCCTGCTCGACGGCGTGGAAGGGATGTACCCGCGCATCTGCGTGGCCGACGATCGCGCGGCGCAGCGTCGTCCGCCGCCTGCATGCACGACCGACATGGAGTGCTCGGCGGGAGAGCATTGTCGCGGCCTCGATCCGGCCTCGAGCGATTCCGACGGCGACGGCGTTCCCGATGCGACCGAAGATCCGAATCGCGACGGAACGATCAATCAAGCCGGCGGCGAAACCGACCCGCGGTTGTGGGACACCGACGGCGACGGGATGAACGACGGGATGGGCGGTGTCGAGATCTGCCGTCCGTCGGGGCTCGCCAGCGTTACGCAACAACCGGTGCCGATGGGTCCGATTCAGGTCGGACACGATCCCGCGTGGGGCGCTGCGCGCACCGTCGCAGGCACGGGCAATCGCGGTGCAGCGGTACTCGACGATGCGAGCGCGAACGTTGCCGGTGTCGTCTTCACGCGACCGTCGACGGGCGATGTCGCCGCGGAAGCCGCTGCGGCAGAGATGACCATCACGACCGCGCTCGGTGCCGGCACCAGTGCGGTGCTCGTCGGCCGCAGCCTCACGACCCACGACATGAATCCCGCCATCGCATCGACGTATCGCGTGGCGCGCGCGACCTCGGCTTCGGCGCTGCGTGACGCACTGGTGATGCCGATGATCGGCGCAGCGGCACCGGCAGGCTCGACGGTCGGCGCATCGAGCGAGTTCCTCGTCGACATCAGCACCACCCGACGCACGATGGGCCCGGGGATGGGTCACACCGACGTGGTCGTGACGATCGCGCCGCGTAGCGATTACGACGACCCCACGCGACCCACTGCGATTCGCGCGACCGACCTCGTCAACACCACCGCCGTCGCGGAAGCCGACGCAACGCTCTCGTTCGACTGCCAGGTGTTCCGCGGGGGCGGCTCCTCGCTCGTGGACTTCTTGTGGACCGTCGACGTCTCGGTCTCGATGGGCCCGTATCAACAGCGGGTGGGACAGACCGCGCAGCGCTTCTTCACCGACCTCACGGCCGCCGGCGTGGACTTCCGCGTCGCCGTGCTCGCTGCGCAATCGCAGCCGTTCAACTTCATGACCCCCGGTTTGCATTGGGTCTCGAGCGGCGCGGCGAACGGCGCCAACGAACTCGCGTACCGCGTGACGGTCGAACCGTTCTCGATGATGGCTGCGGACACGCTCGCGCCGTATCCGAACAACGGGATGTTCGTGGTGCAGCTCGACGAAGAGCCGATCGCGGGCGCGATCATCGCGTACGACCAGCTCGCGATGGGGAGCACGACAGGCGCAGCGCCGGATCTGCGGCTGCGCGACGGCGCGGCGACGATCGCGTTCTTCGTCGCCGACGAGACCGGCAACAACGACGAGATGCGCTACTTCGGGCTCGACACCGCGCGCTGGGGAACGGGCTATCCCGCGCACCTCGCGAGCGCGGTGCAGTGGTTCCAGTCGCACCACATCATCCCGTTCGGTCTCGTGAACCACACCGCGACGCCCACCTGCTCGATGACCGATCCGCGCGACATGCGGCGCTGCGTGATCCTCGGTGCGGGCGGCGCGTGGATCCCGATCGACACTGCGACCGACGCCGACGTCGCGGCTGCGATGACTCGCATCGTCGCGGCGGTGGCGGGGGCGAGCAGTCAGTACCGGCTCAATCGTTCGCCCATCACCAGCACCATCAAGCTTCGCGTGCGCGGGATGGACGTGCCGCGATCGCGCAGCGACGGGTTCGACTACGACCCGGCCTCCCGCTCGGTGGTGTTCTTCGGGTCGACGTACCGTCCGCACGCGGGTGACGAAGTGGTGATCTCGTATCGCGTGTGGGAAGGGTCGCTGGGCTGAGGCGGGTCGCTGGCGTGACCTCACCCGCGCTGCCGCGCGCCCCTCTCCCTCCGACGCCACCGCGCAGCGCGCGGACGCAGGTGTCGTCGAAAGAGGGGCTCGAAGGATGAAGGCGTGGTGGTGAGCAGAGAACGCGTTCGTGCGGCGGGTCGAGGACGTGGAGGGCGTCGTATCGCCGGGCGGAACGGCGGTCAGGGTGTGCGGAGGCGGGCATGGCGGCTCGTTACACGTAGGCCCACCATCCTGCTGGCGCCTCACGCCATGCCCTCATCGTTCCAGCCCCTCTTTCGACGACGCCTGCGTCCGCGCGCTTACGCGGTGGC
>CBIHQZ010001379.1:0-2182 GCA_966212315.1 uncultured Myxococcales bacterium | reverse complement strand
GATTGATTGCATGATACAATCATCGTGTCGCAGTCGAATACATTCGCCTCCGCAGCCCGCCGAATCGTTCGTGCCGTTGCGCGGCTGGAACGTGAGCAGGTCTGCTGCGGCACCGTGACTCTTCAGCAGTACGAGACGCTTCGCCTGCTCCATGAGACTGGCGCGATCTCGACCGGCGAGATTGCGGCGCGGCTTTCGATCGATCTCTCGACCGCGAGCCGAAATCTCGCGGTTCTCGAGCGCGACGGCTACATCGCGCGCCAGCGGAGCGAGCACGATGGCCGCCTCGTCGAAGTGAGCCTCAGCCGCGCGGGAGTTCGGTGTGTCGAAACGCTCTGCTGTGATTCGGACGCTGTGTTCCGAACCGCGCTGGAACGCATTCCATCGGCCGACCGCGCCAAGGTCGTCGCCGCGATTCGCACGCTCGCAGATGCATTGGAGGGCGAGCAGCCATGCTGTTCGGAACCCTGTACCCCCACCTCGCCCAAAGACCGTCACCAAGGAGCCTCTCGATGAACAACCAACCTCTGCGCTTCCATCTCTCGCTCAATGTCGAGCGTAAACACTTCGACCAGATGGTTGTATTCTACACGAAACTCTTCGGCGCAGCCCCCATCAAGCAGCGCCCGGGCTACGCGAAGTTCGAACCCGTCGAGCCATACGTGAACCTCGCGTTCAACGCCGTCGATCATGCGACGCTTGGCGAACTCGACCATCTCGGCATCCAGGTGTTCTCAGACGAAGTGTTGGCAGCGGCCCGCGAACGTGTGGTCGCGGCGGACGTACCCGTGAGGGACGAGACCGAGGTCGAGTGCTGTTACGCGGGTCAGAACAAGTTCTGGGTAACTGACCCGACCGGACGACAGGTGGAGTTCTTTCACGTCCTCCGCGACGTCGAGCGAGACGGGCGGAAGCGCATGCTTGCCTCAGATGCCTCGGGCGCATGCTGCGCGCCGGTCAGCACCGCGAAGTCGGACACCAGCGAATCTGCGTGCTGTACACCGGAGCAGAAGGCCACGCAGGGACCCGCGACCGGGTGTTGCTGAATGATGCGGGCATCGCTTTCACGCCGCTGCGACCGGCGGGAACGGAGCCCGGAGTCCGCGTACATCCCGAAGTCGTCAGCGTGATGAGCGAGATCGGGATCGATCTGTCATCGCAGAAGCCCCAGATCTTGACCGATGAACTCGCAGCCGGGGCGGCGATGCTGGTGACGATGGGGTGCGGAGACGCGTGTCCCGTGGTGCCGGGCGCGGAGCGAGATGACTGGCCTCTGAGTGATCCTAAAGGCCAGCCGCTCGACACGGTGCGGGCGATCCGAGATGAGATTAGGGAGCGGGTTGCACGCCTCGTGGCGGAGCAGCGGTGGAAGTGACCTGACGAGCACGCGTCGGCCCGCACCCGCGCGCGAATGCCGTGCGACACCTTCTCGCTGCCGGGCACGGTTGTTGGGCTTCGGACAGCGCGGTCGCGGCCTGCTCGCGATGGCGTGGATCGTGTTGGTAGGACGCGCGCAGTCTCGCGGCGCCTCGCGTGACGGTTGCTGCGGGACGCGACGCAGCGTTTCCGGATGACCCGTTTCCCGCACACCATACGAGGCTCGGGAAACGCCGATCGGGAAACACGCACGACCATCAACTGACGTGATCGGCAGAACCCCAAAGATCGTGCACGCGCTCACTCGCTCGCGGAGGCAAACGGCTTCTTTCGCCTCCTTGATGGATGGATTCGGCGCCGCCTACGCATGGTCGTGCTCCGTCAGTGGAAGCGACGCGGCACGATCTATCGGCGACTGAAAAACCTCGGGCTCCAATCTCGCGAAGCGTGGTCGATCGCGAAGCGGACCCGATGCTGGTGGAAACGATCGCGCGGTCTGATCCACAGCGCGCTGCCGAACTCATACTTCGCCAAGCTCGGACTGCCGGCGCTCGCGATCTGAGCGCCACGTCTCAAACCGCCGGATGCGTGATCCGCACGTCCGGTGGTGTGGCAGGGGTCGGCCCCCATCGCGGGCCGCCCCTATGCCGATTGCCGTGGCTTCATTCAGCCGCCGGGCCCCACGGCGGCGCGAGACACATTCGTGACCAATGCTCAGCGCTGCCACGCGCCCCTCTCCCTCGATGCGCACCACCGGGCGCGCGAGGCGCAGCGCATCGTCGAGAGAGGGGCTCGAATGACGGTG
>CBIHQZ010001378.1:0-2183 GCA_966212315.1 uncultured Myxococcales bacterium | reverse complement strand
CGGGTAGGTGATCATCACGGCCGCGACGGAGAGCAATGCGCCGATCGAGTTCGCTGCGGATGTCACGCGCCAGCGCGGACGCATCGTGCTGGTCGGTGTCGCCGGACTGAACATTCCGCGCCCGCCGTTCTTCTTGAAGGAACTCGAGTTCACGGTCTCTGGATCGCTCGGACCGGGGCGTGGGGATCCGTCGTACGAAGACAAAGGCATCGACTATCCGATCGGCTTCGCGCGATGGACCGCGCAGCGCAACATGGCCGCGGTTCTCGACACGATCTCCGCGGGAAAACTCCCGGTCGAGCGGCTCACGACGCATCGGTTCCCGATCGATCGCGCTGCGGAGGCCTACGATCTGATCACCGAGGGCGGCAGTTCCCTCACGGGGATCATCGTCGATTACGGCACACCGCAATCGCGAGTCGTTCGACGCGTGCCGCTGAAGCACTCGCCGGTGCGGGGCAACCTCGGTTTGAGCATGATCGGCGCCGGAAACTTCGCACGTCTCGTCATGATGCCTGCGCTGCAGAAGGTCAGCGGGATCGCGTGGCGGGGGCTTGCGACGGCGAAGGGGATGAACGCGGAGCACAGCGGCCGCGGCATGGGCTTCGAGTTCGCAACCACCGATGTCGATGCGATCTTCGGTGACAAGGACACGCGCGCCGTTTTCATCGCGACGCGCCATGATCTGCACGCCGAGATGGTCATCGGCGCACTCCGCGCGGGCAAGCACGTGTTCGTCGAGAAGCCGCTGTGCATTCGGCCCGAGGAACTGATTGCGATCGACGAGTGTGTGCGCCAACTCGGCGCGACTTGCCCGATCGTCATGGTGGGTTTCAATCGTCGCTTCGCGCCGGCGATTGCGAGTGTTCGCAAGTTCTTCGGCGGGGTCGTGCCCCTGAGCGTGAACTACCGCTTCGCGCCCGGCGCGTTGCCGTCGAATCTGTGGCCGCACGACGAGGAAGTCGGGGGAGGGCGCATCGTCGGTGAGGCGTGCCACGCGATCGATACGTGCGTTGCGATCGTCGGCAGCCCGCCCGTGCGCGTGTTCGCGGAGTCGGTCGGGCAGGTAGGCGGGCTTCAGACCAGTGATGACCGTGCGGTGATCACGATCCGTCATGCGAACGGGAGCGTCTCGACCATCGCCTACGAAGCGGGTGGCGACCGAGCCGCACCGCCGGAGCGATTCGAAGTGTACGGCGGCGGACGCACCTGTTTCGTCGACGGGTTCGACACGATCGACATGTGGCGAGGCGAGCAGAAGACTTCGGAGCGAGGCGGCAAAGACAAAGGGCACAACGCCGAGTTCCGCGCGTTCATCGACGCCGTCCGCAGTGGCGGCCCGTCGCCGATTCCGTGGGAGCACGTGTACGGGACGACATGGGCGTCGCTCTTCGCGGTGCAGAGCATTCGCGAGGGCATGCCCTTCTCGATCGACGAATGATCGCAGTGCGGAGTCGCCTTCGATCACAGCGATCGAATCCGGCCGGTGTGACATGCTGCGGCACCATGCCCCGCTTGGCAGGCATGAAGGACGTCTGACGATGTGTGGCCTCGCTGGGATCTTTCACTATCGAGAACCGGAACGGCGCGTCGATCCCACGGTGCTGCGACGGATGACACGCACGCTCGTTCATCGCGGACCCGACGACGAGGGGTACTTCGTCGATGGCCCCCTGGGGCTCGGTCATCGGCGCCTGTCGATCGTCGACCTCTCGCCCACCGGCCATCAACCGATGGGCAGCGACGACCGGAACGCCTGGATCGCCTACAACGGCGAGTTCTACGACCACGCGCGCTTTCGCCCGCAGCTCGAGTCCGAGGGAGTCCGTTTCCGTGGAACCTCCGACACTGAAACGCTGCTCCACCTGATGCGTTCGCGCGGCGTGGACGCGCTCGAGAGCGTGTCGGGGATCTTTGCGTTCGCATTCTGGGATCGCGCCAAGCGTGAACTCTCGCTCGTTCGCGACATGCTCGGCGTGAAGCAGCTCTACTTTCACGACGACGGAAACCGCATCGCGTTTGCGAGCGAGATCAAAGCACTGCTCGAATGCGACGGCGTGCCGCGGGAGATGGATCCGGGCGGGCTGAACGAATATCTCCACTTCCACAATCCACTGTTCGAGCGAACATTCTTTCGCGGCATTCGGCAGGTTCGCGCTGGGCAGTGCGTGCGCATCGGCGTG
>CBIHQZ010001377.1:0-2191 GCA_966212315.1 uncultured Myxococcales bacterium | reverse complement strand
GGTGCTCCGACGAGTGCGTGTCGGTGCTTGCAACCGAGCCGTGCGCCCGTACCATCGCGCCGCCATGACGATCCATATTCGCCGCATTGCGCCGGGCTCCGACGTCAGCGACTTCCTCGCCGTCGCGCGCAAGGTGTACCGCGACGATCCGAACTGGGTCTGCCCGCTCGACATGGAGATGACCGATCGGCTCAACCCGAAGAAGAACCCTTTCTGGGAGCATGCCGAGGGGATGTATTTCGTCGCCGAACGCGACGGCGAGTTGGCAGGGCGCATCACCGCGCAGATCGATCACGAGCATCAGAAGCGCTACGCCGATGGCGTCGGGTTCTTCGGGTTCCTCGATACGGTCGAAGATCCCGCCGTGTCGCAGGCGCTGCTCGATGCTGCGGCCGCGTGGCTGCGCGAGCGCGGAATGAAGACGGTGCGCGGGCCGGTGAGTCTCAGCATCAACGAAGAGATCGGCACACTGATCGAAGGCTTCGACACGCCGCCGATGATCATGATGCCGCATCACAAGCCGTATCAGGCCGGGCTCATCGAAGCGGCCGGTTACACCAAGGCGAAGGATCTGTTCGCGTGGCACTACCCGTTCGGCAACATTCCGCCGCGCGCGATGAAGGCTCGCGACGAATTGCTGAAGGACCCGAGCGTGCGCATTCGCACCGCCGATCCGAAGCACATGGAGCGCGACGTTCGCATCCTGATGGAGATCTTCAACGACACCTGGCAGGACAACTGGGGCTTCGTCCCGATGACCGAGGGTGAGCTGAAGAAGACCGCCCAGGACTTCAAGCTGTTGCTCGTTCCCGACATCGCGCTGGTCGCGGAGATCGACGGCGAACCGGCGGCGATCGCGGTCGGTCTGCCGAACCTCAACGAAGCGATTCGCGACATCGACGGCAAGCTGTTCCCGATCGGGTTCGCGAAGCTCCTCTGGCGTCTCAAGGTGAAGGGACTCAAGACCGGACGGCTCATTCTTCTCGGGGTGAAGAAGAAGTTCCGCATCCAGAAGAAGTACGCCGCGATGTCGCTCGCGCTCTATGTGGAGATGTCGATCCGCGCGAAGTCGAAGCTGAAGATGACCCACGCCGAACTCGGATGGACGCTCGAGGACAACGGTGCGGTAAACGTCGGGATCCGGATGATGGGCGGGAAGGTCTACAAGAAGTACCGCGTGTTCGAAAAGCCGCTGTGAAGCGCGCGTCGGAGTGCAATCGATGAAGGTTCTGGTCACGGGGGCGAGTGGGTTTCTCGGATCGCATGTCGCCGAGCAGTTGAAGGCACGCGGCGACGAGGTGCGATGTCTGGTGCGCAAGTCGAGCGCGACGAAGCATCTGAGCGATCTCGGTGTGGAGCTGGCTTATGGCGCCATCGACGACGCCGCGACGCTGCCGGCTGCACTGCGCGGCGTGGAAGCGGTGATCCATTGCGCGGGTGTGGTGAAGGCGAAGGACCAGGCCGAGTTCGATCGTGTGAACGAAGCCGGGACGCGCGCGATGCTCGAGGCGACGCTGGCGCACGCGCCGAACGTGAAGCGCTTCGTGCACGTGTCGACCGCGGGGGTGATGGGACCGGGACGTGATGGCGAGACGCACTCGCGCGACGGCGAACCGAACCCGACGACGATGTATTCGAAGAGCAAGTTGCGCGGCGAAGAAGCGGCGAAAGAGTTCGCGTCGAAGCTGCCGATCACGATCATCCGTCCGCCGGCGATCTACGGACCGCGCGACGGCGAGATGCTCGCGCTCTTCAAGATGGTGAGCTACGGGCTCGCGATTCGACTCGGCGATTACAAATCGATGTCGATGGTGTTCGGCCCCGACGCCGCGCGCGCGTGCGTCCAGGCGATCGAGCGCGAGGTGCCGTCGGGCTCGGTGTTCTTCATCACGGACGGACGCTCGTACTCGTTCGACGAACTGGTCGACGAGATGCAGCAGGCGCTCGGTGTCGAGACCTGGGCACGTCCGTCGCTTCCGCGCTTCGTGCTCGAATTCGCGGCCGCCGCGAGCGAGCGATACGGCAAGGCGATGGACAAGGCCGTGATCTTCAATCGCGACAAGTTGAACGAGCTGTCGATCGAACACTTCCGCCTCGACATCGCACCGACCGAACGCGAACTCGGGTGGGCACCGGCCGTGTCGTTCGCGGATGGCGCGGTGCCGAGCGAGGCGCAGCGCGAGATCGTCGA
>CBIHQZ010001376.1:0-2202 GCA_966212315.1 uncultured Myxococcales bacterium | reverse complement strand
CGGCACCGTTCGTCGCGGTTGTACTCGGATGGAGCGGCGCCGCGGCGCACCTGTTGTGGTCGCTCGCGCGGCGTGGGTAGCGAACCGCGCTGAAATCACCCCGCGGGTAAATCCGCGGCAACGCGCCCAACGCTTCGCCTGCGCGAAGCTCGCGGTGACGGGTCGGTGCGAGCTTCACGAAGGTCAAGCTTCGGAACCGTTGCCCGCAGCTTCAGCTGCCGGGCCACGGAGGCACAACTCCCAATCTCATCGTTGACGCCACGATTTTGCTTCTGTTAGCGTCGCTCGAGGCAGCGCACGACGTGACGAACGCGAGGCAGAACGCGACGGGTCGATTCGGTTGGGCGGCGCTTGCGTTGCTCGGTGCATCGTCGATCGCCGTCGGCTGCGGCCCGATCGGATACACGGTGACCGTGCTCGACGCGACCGAAGCGGTCGAAGAAGCGCGCACCGCAGGTGCTCCGGCGACGGCGCCATACGAGTACTACTACGCGCAGGCGTTCCTCGATAAGGCGCGCGAAGAAGCGGGCGAGGCCGAGTACCAGAACTCGATGGAGCTTTCGGGCACCGCCAGCACCTACGGTCGTCGCGCGCGAGATCTCGCACGCCGCCGTGGTCGCGAGAGCGGACGTTGAAAATGAAGTCCAACGTGTCGGCTCGCATTCTTCTTCTCACCACGTCGCTCGCATTCATCGGATGCACCGGCGCCACCGCGCTGCGCGGACGGATCCAGGCCGCCGAAGGGACGCTGCAGCAGGCCGAGCAGAACGGCGCGTATCGTTGCGCCCCGCGCGAGCTCGCTCTCGGTCGTGCGCACGCGCATTTCGCGACGATCGAAATCGACGAAGGGAATCTCTGGCGCGCGGAAGACGAATTCGCGATCGCATCGTCGAATGCAGAAGCCGCACTGCGCCTCTCGCCCCCCGAACGTTGCGCGCCGCGCGGCGTCGTCGTCGAGCGTCCGACCGAGCCGCCGCCTCCCGGAGATCGCGATGCCGACGGGTACCTCGACCCGCAGGATCAGTGCCCGGATCAGCCCGAGAACTACAACGGCTACCGCGACGAAGACGGCTGCCCGGACGATCCCGACACCGACGGTGACGGACTTCCCGACAGCACCGATCGCTGCACGCTCGATCCCGAGGATCGCGATCAGTATCAGGACGACGACGGCTGCCCCGAGCCCGACAACGATGCCGACGGCGTGCTCGACACGACCGATCGCTGCGTGAACGATCCGGAAGACCACGACGGCTTCCAGGACACCGACGGCTGCCCCGATCCGGACAACGATCAGGACACCGTGCTCGACCCGACGGATCAATGCCCGATGGAAGCGGGCCCGGCTGACAACAACGGCTGCCCGCCGGTGTTCCAGCACATCCAGGTCACGCAGCACGGCGTGCGCTTCCACGTCGAGTTCGACTTCGACCGCGCCACGCTCCGTCCGAGCGCGACCGCGACGCTCGATGAAGTCGTCGCGTACTTGAACCAGACGCAGAACCGCACCCTGCGTTACGAAGTCGGCGGCCACACCGACAGCCGCGGCAACGATCGGCACAACGAGCGATTGTCGCAATCGCGTGCGGATGCCGTTCGTACGTACCTCGCGCAGCACGGCGTCGAGTCGCCGCGACTGACCTCGCACGGCTACGGCGAGCGCCAGCCGATCGAAAGCAATCGCACCGAGGCCGGTCGCCAGTCGAACCGTCGCGTCGAACTCAACGAGATCGACGCGGGCGGCAATCTGGTGCACTGACCGACCGTGTGGTTATCATCGCGCCCCGGCGCGCACACTCGTGCGTGATTCGGCGCGCGTTCACGACGCGCATCCACCTCCGCTCGGAGCAACGTTCGACCGATGTTCACCAAGCGTCTTCCGCTCGTTCTCGCCGGCGCATTGCTTCTCGCGCCCGCCATCGGACACGCGCAGCAAGCTGATCCCCGCGCCCGATCCATGATCCGCCAGGCGATGGAGGACTATCAGAACCTCGACATCGACGGCGCGCTCAACCGCCTTCGTCTCGCGCTGAACGCGTGCGGACGGAACAACTGCTCGCCCGCGATGGTGGCGCGCGTGCACATCGCGATGGGCGTCGTGGCCGTCGGCGGGCAGAACGATGCAGCTGCCGGTACGAACGAGTTCGTGCAAGCGCTGCAACTCGATCCGAACGCCGAACCCGACGCGATGCTCGTCACGCC
>CBIHQZ010001375.1:0-2211 GCA_966212315.1 uncultured Myxococcales bacterium | reverse complement strand
GGCATCGTCGTACTGTTGGCGGGCGCGCGCGCCGCGGTCACGTTCTGCAGCACGAAGAAGCCGGCGTGGGCCGGGCCGTTCTGCGGTCGGAAGATGCCCGGCATCGTCTGCGTGGCGACGCGGTAGGTCTGTCCGTTGAGCACGACGTCACGCACCGGCGAGGCGCGATCGGAGACGACGTTCGCGCCTTGCGCGTTCGCCCAACGAAGCAGTTCGTCCTTCTCGCTCTGCGTGCCGAACGAGAGCGAATAGAGCGAGTACTGATTGCCGTCGCGAATGAGGTAGGCGACTTCGGAACCGAGCGCGCGCTTGTCTTCCGCTGCGATGCTGTCGGCGATCTCGTAGCCGACGAGAATCACGCCGCGGAGCGTTCCGCCGACGACGATGGGTGCGATCGCGACGTCGTACCAGTGCTGCTGGTCGTACTTGAGGAAGTCGCGCGCTACGTGCCCTGTTCCCGAGAGAGCGTAGCCGACGGCTTCGTACTCCGTGCGAAGGTCACGGTTGCGATCGAGATTGCGATCGACGTTGCGCGAGAGCACATGGCCCTCGGCATCGGTGACTGCCACGAGGTCCGCTTCGCGCGGATGCCGCGAGGGGAACTCGGCGCCGATCTCGCGCGAGAAGGTCTGCGCGAACGCGAACGCCGCGGTGGCCTGCTCGGTCGATGTGCCGAGCCCGTAGATCGCCTGCAGATCCTGACGCTCGGTCGCATTGGCGACGGCGTTGCGGAAGCGATCGGATTCGGCGGTGCGAACGGCGTCGAAGAGACCGACGCTGCGCTCGACGCTCGGGTCGACGTCACGCGCGAGGGCGTCCGCGACCTGCCCGCGAACGATCAACCACGTCATGATGCCGACCAAGAGGACGGCAATCACGTTGCCCGCAATGAGTTTCCAACGCATACGCTGCTCCCATCCCGCCGATCGGTACGATCCGAACCGTGCACGAAGCGCTTGGCGAAAGTGCGCACGAGCGCTAGTTCGTTGGGAAGTAACACCCCGGTATTCACGGGGTCAAGCCGCTCTCGAGACGTTAGGACGTTGTCAATGCTCGCGGAAACAAGCCGTCTCGTCGTCGCGGTCGATGATCGATTCCAAGAACACGTCGCGCCCGGATTCCATCCCGAACGCCCCGAACGACTGATTGCCGCACGCCGCGGGCTCGATGGGCTCGGTACCGATCGCACGCAGGTGGCTTCGCGGCTCGCGACGACCGACGAATTGGTACGCGTGCATTCCGGCAATTACATCGAATCGCTCGAACAGGCTTTGCGTCGTGGTCGCGGCTATCTCGATGGCGACACTTTCTTCTCGCCTGGAACGCACGATGCTGCGTGGCGCGCAGCCGGGAGCGCGTGTGCGTTGATCGACGAGGTGCTTGCTTCGAAGGGACCGACGACGGGCGTGCTTCTCGCGCGGCCGCCTGGTCACCACGCAACGCACGATCGCGCGATGGGTTTTTGCGTGTTGAACAACATCGCGATCGCCGCAGCGCACGCGCGGGCTCGCGGCGTCGAGCGCGTGGCGATCGTCGACTGGGACGTGCATCACGGCAACGGCACGCAGGACATCTTCGAGCGCGATCCGGGCGTTCTGTTCGTGTCCCTGCATCAGTCGCCGCTGTATCCGGGGACCGGGCACGCGCGCGAAGTCGGCATGGAGGCAGGACGCGGTCGTACGGTGAACGTACCGCTGCCGGCCGGTGCAGGCGGCGCGGCGTTTCGTGCGGCGTTCGAGCGAATCGTGATTCCGGTCGTGACCGAATTCGCGCCGCAGCTGGTGCTCGTGTCGGCAGGCTTCGATGCGCACGAGCGCGACCCGCTGGGCGGATTGCGCGTCGACACCGCGACGTACGAATGGATGGCGCGGCGTCTGTCGAAGATGGCGCGGGCAATCGGGCACGGGCGCGTCGCGCTGTTCCTCGAGGGCGGATACGACATTCGCGCCTTGGAAGAGAGCGTGGCCGCGAGCGTCGCAGGTGCGATGGCGGGCGACGTCGCGAGTGGAGCGGCACCGGAAGTGGACGAGGCGGTTGAGTTCGCGCTGCGCGAGGTGGTCGATGCGCAGCGCCCGTTCTGGGCGAGCGTGCTGTAGGGACGACCTCACCCCGGCTGCCGCCTCACCATTGGTCACGAATGTGCGCGCGGCGCTCGCCCGAGGAATTCCCGGCGGGTGAACCCGCGGCAACGACTCCTAAGCTTCGCCTGCG
>CBIHQZ010001374.1:0-2216 GCA_966212315.1 uncultured Myxococcales bacterium | reverse complement strand
CCGGTCCGCGTTCTGATCGCGCGAGAACGGATTCGACGGCACGTTCCCGTTGTTCGCCGCGTCGTCTTCTTCGTCACGCGGGAGCCCGGCGTAATCGATCGCATGCGGATCGGTGCTCGCAGTCGCGAACCCGGGCGCGCGGTAGCCATTCGGATCCGACGGCGGCGGAAGCTCTTCACCGTATCGCGCGCCCTGCCCGACGTTCGGATCGCGCGGTGCGTTGCGCCCGTTCCCCGGCTGACCGCCGCGACCACCGCGCTGTTGCCCATGCGAACCGCCTCCCCGAGCGTTCTGCATCGGCCCGTTCTGTCGATCGCGCCCGCCACCACCGGGCGCGCCCCCCTCGGCTTTGCGCGCGTTGCGACACGGCTTGCAGCGCCGTGGCTCCTGGAATCCTCGCTCGGCGAAGAAGGCCTGTTCCGCGGCGGTGAACATGAAGGGCCGGCTGCACGACGTGCAGGTGAGTTCGCGATCGGACGATTGCATCGAGGATCCTCGGAGCGTGCGCCGGGCAGGTTGTTGGCGCTTGGATGGATGAGTGAACGAACGTGTGTGCTCGTAAAAAGCCGCGGCACGCTAGGCGTCGGGGTCACTGGGTGTCAAGCCGCGCGGGCTTCGCGTTCGCAAGGAATTTGCGCGCGTCATCATGCAGCGCTACCCATCGCGCGTGATCATTCGTGCCGCGAAGACTGCAGGTTCGCTGTTCGTCACGATGATCTTTCTCTACGTCTTCTTCTTCGTGCCGATCGGCCGGCGCACGCTCTACGACCACGCGAAGCGCATCGCCGGAACGCCCGAAGCGCAAGAGTTCGGACACGAGATGCGCGGCGCCGGCGAGCGCGTCGTCGAGCAGACCGAACACGAGATCCGCACCGGTCTTCCGACGCGAGGCGATGGCGGATTTGCGATCCCCGAAGCACCCGCGACGCCGCCCCATCGACCGCGTCCTGCGCAGCATCCCGGACCGTAGCCGCGAACTCGGACGTGGCCGCGTCTCCCGTTACGGCCGTCCGAACTCCTGCGTCCAATAGGTGCCGTAGCTTCCGCCTCGCGCCAGCGCCGCACCGAGCTGGGTGTAATTCCGCGACATGATGTTCGCGCAGTGCCCAGGGCTCGCGATCCACGAATCCATCGCGTCGGTTTCCGTCGGCTGACCCGCGGCGATGTTCTCTCCCGTCGCAGACCACGAGTAGCCCGCGCGCGTCACACGCTGTGACGGCGAGCTGCCGTCGCTGCCGGTATGGCTGAAGAAGTTATTCGTCGCCATGTCCGTGCTGTGAGCAAGTGCCGCGGCCTCGAGTCGCGTGTCCCACGTGAGCGGCGGCACCGCGGGATACGCCGTCGTGCCGCACATGCGCGCAGTTGCACGCGCCGTGTTCACGAGCTGCAGCATCATCGGCGTCGTGCCGCCCGTCATCGAACACGCGCCGGCCGTGCAGGTCTGCCCAGACGCGCACGCGCGGCCGCAAGCGCCGCAGTTCGCCTCGTCGTTCGACGTGTCGACGCAAGCGCTGCCGCAGAAGGCGCGAGGTGCGAGCCCGTCGTCGACCATCCCGTCGCAATCGTCGTCGATGCCGTTGCAGCTCTCGGCCGCGGGCGCTCCGGGGGTGCACGTCTGCGTCGCGCCGTTCATGCAATTGAGCTGCATTCGCGCGCAGGCGCCCGTCCCGCAATTCGATGCGCCGAGATCTTCGTCAATCGCACCGTCGCAATCGTCGTCGCGCCCGTTGCACACCTCGACGCCGGGCACGCAGTTGTTCGTGTCGCTCGGTGCCACGTAGCGATCGGTCGCCGCGTCGAGAGGGACGTTGCTGTCGGCGGGCCGCGCGTCGGTGCCCGTATCGGGATCGGCGATCGTGACGTCGTCGACCGCGCTGCCGTCTTCGCCCACGTTGCGCGCGTCCTGGATCCGACCGACGCATCCGGCGAACACGATCAGGACCGCCGCGATGCATGAGGTTCGTCGCATCAAGAGTTCTCCGTTGGCGCGTCGCGGACGTGACGGTTGTATCACTCGCGCGGGTTTGCCCGGAAGCAGCGCCGCAGCCCGAGGATTTCGCAGCGAAACCGAAGCATCGGCGCTCGCGTGAATTGCGAGCCCGAACCGCGCAACGATGCGTTGCCGTGCGGTGCGAAGGGAGATCCGACACTGGACCGACGTAACGGACGCATCGTCCGCGATGACGGGGTTTCGCGGTCCCTTGCGCATCACCTCG
>CBIHQZ010001373.1:0-2216 GCA_966212315.1 uncultured Myxococcales bacterium | reverse complement strand
CGAAGCAGCGCAGGCTGTCGACGGCAGGGAGCATCGGGGCGGCTACAATACAACCGGAAGTGCTCGACGCCGCATCGCAGGTGCACACGGGGAGCCGCGAAGTGGCAGGTTGTATCGCACCTGCCATGGCGACCTCCTCCCTTCACGTCTTCGTCCCCGACGCGATCTGGCTCGCCGATTACTTCGTCACCCTCGGCGGCGCTCGCGTGAATGCGCGCACCACCGTGATGCGACTTCGCACTGGCGAAGTGCTCGTCCACTCGCCCTGTCCGCTCGATCCCGCACTCGTCACCGAGATCGCCGCACTCGGACCGGTAATCGCGATCATCGCGCCCGGGAACTTCCACTGGCTCCATGTGCGCGAATGGCAGCGGACGTTCCCGGCGGCGAAGACCTTTGTGTGTCCGGGCGTGGAGCGGCGTGCGAAGGGGCTCGTGTTCGACGAGATGCTCGGTGACGAACCACCGGCGCTGTGGGCGAACGAGCTGTCGCAAGTCGCGCTCCAGGGCACGCGCGTCATGCGTGAAGTGGGGTTCTTCCATCGCGCCAGCAAGACGCTCGTCCTCGTCGATCTCGTCGAGAACATCACGAGCACCACGCCCGGCACCAACTGGCTGTTGCGCACGACCTTCCGCGCGATCGGCATGTGGAACCGCCCGCGCCCCGCACCCGAATACCGCTTCGCATGGGGCGACAAAGCGCGCGTGAGGGCAGGGCTGGCGCGCATCCTCGCCTGGGACTTCGAGCGGGTGATCCTCTCGCACGGCGATCTGATCACGCGCGATGCGCGGCAAGTGGTGTTGCGCGCGTGGGACGGGATCCTGCGCTGAGTACCGGCGTCGCAGTCATGGGGGTTCGCCGCGCCAGGGTGCCTCGAACCCGCCGCGCGCAGGCGTGTCCCGACGCGCGGCCACAGGCTTTGATGCGTTCGATCGCGTTGCGTGATTGACTCGCTCGGCCTCGCCGCGCAGCCTCCGCGCCGTGTCGACGCACGTGACGAAACAACCCCTTCGCAGCCCGCAATCCGCGTTGTTCGCAGGGTGCGTGGCGCTCGTCGTGACCGCGCTGCTCGTCGCGTTCGCGCCCGGATGCAAGGGCCGCGGCAGCAACGACATCGTCCTCGGCGCGATCACCGCGCGCACCGGCGAGCGCGCGCCGTGGGGCGAAGATCTGTTCCGCGGAATCGAACTCGCGGTCGATCAGATCAACCTTCGCGGCGGCGTGCTGGGACGGCGCGTGCGCATCGCCGCGCTCGACGACGGCAGTCGCGATGATCAGGTGGCGTCACTCACCGGGCGGTTGATCGAACGCGAAGGCGCGGTCGCGATCTTCGGCGAGGTGTCGACCATCGCGAGCGAGCGTGCCGCGCATCTGGCGCAGCGTCGTTCGGTGCCGTTCATCGCCGCGGGCAACACCCTGCGCGATCTCACCCGCATCGGCGACTTCGTGTTCCGCACCGCGATGACCGACAACGAGCAGGCCGCGGCGCTGGCACGATACGCACGACAGACACTGCAGAAGCGCCGGGCGGTGGTGGTGTATCGCCGCAATTCGTGGATGAACCTCGGGATCGCCGATGCCTTCACGCAGGCATTTCGCGGGGCCGGCGGCGAGGTCACCGCGCGCGAGACGATCGAAGGCGAGGACACCGAACTGGTGCAGCTCGCGTCGCGCATTCGTGCGGCGAACGTCGACGTGGTGTTCGTGCCGGCGGGCGCAGTGGATGCCGCGCGCATCGCACTCGCGTTGCGCCACGGGCGTGTGACTGCGCAGATTCTCGGGACCGACAGCTGGATCTCGCCCGATCTGCGCCGCTACGACCCCGATGCGATCACGGGCGTGATGGTCGCCGATGCGTACGCGCCGATGGTGAGCCGGCCCGAGGTCGAAGCATTCCAGCAGGCGTTCCGCGAGCGCTATCACGCCACCGCGGGGACGTTCGCGGCACTCGGATTCGACGCCGCGCGCTGGGTGCTATCGGCAGCGGCGCGGGTGCCGGTCCTCGATCGACGCGGACTGCGCGATGCGCTGCTCGGGAGCCGGTTGGACGAGGGCGTGCTCGGCCCGATGGAGGTCGATCCGCATCGCGCGCTGGTGCGGACGACGAACGTGTTGCGGGTGGAGCCCGAGGGGTTTTCGTACGTGACGAGCGTGGGCGGGAACTGAGCCCGCAAAGGCTGTGGTGGCGCGTCGTGACGCGTCGGCGAAACGGCGTA
>CBIHQZ010001372.1:0-2217 GCA_966212315.1 uncultured Myxococcales bacterium | reverse complement strand
GACGGAGTTCGTCGTTCCTAGATCGATGCCGACCGCGAAGCCCATCTGCCCGTAGGTGCGTAGTCTACCTCACCCGCGTCGACCAGCCCCGGATTCGATCGCGGAAATTTCCTCGTCGATCCAACGGCGCACATGGCGTTCGAACGGCCACATCCACGCGTAGTCGGGACCGGTGAAGCGCCGAACGATCTCCTCGTGAAACGCAGCGTTTTTTGCGGCTTCGAGCCCTTCGAGTTCGACCGTGCACCGGATGGTTTCCGCATACGCCTCCCATTCGAGACGCGCGCGGCCGTATGCGAACACGACCGGGAACGGCAGGAACAGATAGACGAGCGTCATGAGTACCCAGCCGAGCCGTTCGAACTGGGCGACGTGAACGGCTTCGTGACGGAGCACTTCCCAACGACGCCCAGGTGCCCAGCGCGGCCAGCTCTCGGGGACGTAGATCGCGTGGCCGAGCGTGGTGACGTAGTCGGTGAGATACGTGCTCTGCCCGCCGAACGTGATCACGCGGAGCACGCGGTCGATGGTGCGTTGCAAGGGTGCGTCGCGTTTGGACACGATGCGGATCGGTCGGGCGCGCGCAGCGAACTCGTCGAGCAAGGACGCCAGTCGTCGATCCGCTTCGGGTCCGTGCAACATGCTGGGTACGGTAGCAATCAGCGAGGCGCTGCGTAGGATTTGCGACGGCCGAGCGAGACCCGCATGATCGCGCTGTCGCCATGAAGATGCGGTCGACGACATGGATCGCGTCACTTCTGGCGAGCGTCGTTGCGTTCGCGAACGAAGCGATCGCACAAGACGCTCCGTGGGCGAGCGTCGCGTCGGATGCACCGTCGTCCGCGCCCCCGTCTTCGCCGGCGGAACCGGTTTCGTCCGCGCCGCCCGCGAGTGCGTCGGTGTCACCGCCCTCGTCGTCGCTTCCGACCGAACGCTACGGAAGCACGCCCGACCCTGCGTTCACGCACAACTTCCAGATGCCGACCGCGCGGCCGTTGCGACACGGTGACACGATGATCACCGCGCTCGGCGACACCGGGTGGGTCGGCGTTCGCTACGGCTTCGCGCGACGATTCGACGCGGGCATCGGGGTTCCGTACTACATCGCGGGCATCACGCTCGACGCGCGCTACGCGATCGTTCTCACCGAGCACGCGGCGCTGAGTCTGTTCGGCCTCGCGACCGTGCCGTTCGATCCGGGCGTGAACGATCCGGGCGCGTTCTTCGGCTTCAATTGGAACGGCGCGGGACCGGCCTGGATGGCTGGCCCGGTGCTCTCGCTGTGGGGTTCGCGTGCGGGCATCCACGTCGGCGCGCACGCGGCGCAACGCGTGCTGCTCGGAGGGCTGTGGGCGCTCGTGCACATGACGGTCGAAGTTCGCATCGTCGACTCGATCAAGGCGATCGCACAGGGCGTGTTGATGGGCGAGATGCTCGGTGAGTCGAGCACGATGACGGGCGCGCATGCACTCGTCGGGAATCGCCAGCCGCGGATCCATCCGTACATCGTGTTGGGCGCACGTGTTCATTCGCGACGGTTCGCGGTCGACTTCGGCGCGTTGCTGTCGTTCGCCGCTGATGCGCCGCTAGCTGGGGGAACTCCCGGAATCTGGCCATGGGCG
This sequence comes from uncultured Myxococcales bacterium, assembly GCA_966212315.1. GTDB lineage: Bacteria > Myxococcota_A > Polyangia > Polyangiales > CBIHQZ01. The sequence continues at coordinate 595 of CBIHQZ010001372.1, read as the reverse complement.
TCGGTCAGTCAGACGTTCTGAGCCGAGAGATGCGCTAAAGTCCGTGGGTCGTGGACCCAGTGTGGATTGCTCTCGGGGGAATGGGTGCGGTCGGCGTCGGCCTCGTGGCGCGTTCCATCGTGCCGCGCGTGACGACGCGACAAGCCATGCCGGCGGGGCTCGTACCTGCATCGGCACTCGAGGCGCGCGTCGAGCCTGTGCGCGCGAAACCGACGACGAGTGGAGGCGAAATGCGCGCGGCACCGAAGCCAGCGACTGCGTCGACGTCGAAGCTCGAACGATCCGAGTCCGACGCGGACGTTCGTGCGCGCGTCGCTGCCGACGAAGCGGCGGGTGAAGACGAGACCGGGCCGATCGCGTTGATCCTCGTGACGGCGACGGCGCAGACCGATCAGGGGCGCCATCGCACGACGAACGAAGACTCGCTGCTCATCGATCGCGAGCGGCACTTGTTCGCGATCTGCGACGGCATGGGCGGGCACGCGGCCGGTGAGGTCGCGAGCAAGATGGCGGTGGACATCATCGCGCGCGCACACACGACCGGCGTGTTCGAGGGCGAGCGCAACACTTCGCGTCCGTTGCGCGGTGATCAACT
>CBIHQZ010001371.1:0-2221 GCA_966212315.1 uncultured Myxococcales bacterium | reverse complement strand
GAATTTCGGCGGACGTTTCTCGAGAAAACTGGTCACGCCCTCGGCCGCATCGGGCGAGCCGCCCATCGCGAAGATCGCCATCGAGTCGATGCGATGCGCGTCGCGCGGATGCGGCGCCGCCATCATGCGCCACAGGAGTTGCCGCGAGATCGCAACCGCCACCGCGCTGGTGTTGTCGGCGATCTCACGCGCGATCGCGTTCGCCGTTTCGAGGACCTTGTCGGCCGGCACCACCCGCGAGACGAGCCCGCCCGCGAGCGCTTCTTTCGCGTCGAACACGCGCCCGGTGGCCATCCATTCCATCGCCTGCGAGATCCCGACGAGCCGCGGGAGGAACCAGCTCGAACACGCTTCGGCGGTGATTCCTCGTCGCGCGAATACGAATCCGAACTTCGCCGACTCGGACGCGATGCGAATGTCCATCGGTAGCGTCATCGTGATGCCGACGCCGACGGCCGCACCGTTGATCGCAGCGATGACCGGCTTGGTGCTCTCGTAGATCGCGAGTGCAACCGTGCCGCCCTCGTCGCGGTGATCTTCGATCTTCATCTTCGCCCGACCGTCGAACGTCGCCGCGCCGGCCTCGAGGTCCATGCCCGCGCAGAAGGCTTTTCCCTCGCCCGTCATGATCACCACGCGAATGTCGTCGTCGCGATTCACACGGTCGAACACATCGAGCAGTTCGTGCTGCATCGGAATGGTGAACGCGTTCATGCGTTCGGGACGATGCAGCATGACCGTGAAAACCCCGCGATCGAGCGCGGTGCGAAGCGTCGTGTACTCCATGGTCCGAGCGTGCCCGATGCGCGCGCGCGGATCAGTACGGATTCGCCGAGGGGAACTCTTCGTCGTCCGCCGCGGTGCTCGCGGGCGGGTGCGTGGGGGTTTCGAGTCGTGCCGAGATGAACGACGGTGCACTCGGTGTGACAGGCAGCACGACGATCGGCGAAGACACCACACGCGGTCGACGACGGGGGACGAGTGCGATCGGCGAGGGCTCCGTCACATCCTGTTCGGCGATGTCCGTCTCATCAGTTGCCGGTGCCGCCGGTTCGATCGAGATGGCGAGTTCCGGAGGCGGCGCGGGTGCAGCAATCGGCGTGACCACCGGCGGGGCGGGGGGCGTCGGTGCCGCGATGGGAAGGGCAGGTTCGACGCGCGCGGCGAGCATGAGGCCATGAAGTCGAGCCGCGGGCGGCGTCGCGCGATGGGGCCACGCGAAGAACGTGGCAACGGCAACGGCGATCGACGTGCCGGTCATCGCGATCACGCTTCGGTGTTTTCGCTTCGGGCGCGGCCGCGGCGTCGTGGCCCGGTTGCGCGGAATGGCGCGGAGCTTTTGCGTCGGCTCGGACGGCGGCGTGATGGTGGCTCCCTCGCGGTGCCGCTCGATCCAGCGTCGCAGCGCATCGAGCATCTCGGCCGTATCCCGGAATCGATTCGCCGGGTCGCGCGCCATCGCGCGATGAACGATGCGGGCGAGCCCCGGATCGACGACGGGCGCGATCTCGTCGAGTCGCCGCGCCACGCCTTGCAGCACAGCATCGAAGATGGCTTCGGCCTTCGCGCCGCGATACGGCAGCTTCCCCGAGACCATCTGGTAGAGCATCACGCCCGTTGCGTAGAGATCGACGTGCTGATCCTGGCCCACCGCGTCGGCGATCTGTTCCGGGGCCATGTACTCGGGCGTGCCCGCGACGATTCCTTCCATCGTCACGCGCTCGGTGCCGTCGTGCGTGTCGGCGATCGCGCGCGACAGTCCGAAATCGATCAAGCGCGCGGTGTGCCGCAGCGAGCCGTCGGTGCTTCGCTCGCGCACGAGAAATACGTTGTCGGGTTTGAGATCGCGATGGACCAGTCCAGCGGCGTGGAACGCGGAGAGCCCCTCGAGGACGTCGATCACGATCGCAACGCTCTCGAGCACGCCCAGGGTGCGCCGGCGGTCGAGTACGTCCGCGAGTGATTCGCCGCGGAGATACTCGAACACGATGAACGGTCCGAATCGCGCGTCCTCGCCGTGATCGAGCGTACGCACCACGTGTCGTGACTTGAGCTTCGCGCCGACCGAGGCCTCGCGAAGCAAGCGCGAGCGGACCAGTTCGTCTTCCCGGAGGTCGGGTCGCAGCGTCTTGATCGCGACGGTGCCGCCGGTGAACGTGTCGGATGCGACGTGGACGCATCCCATCCCGCCCGAGCCGATCGAGCTTTCGAGTCGATACCG
>CBIHQZ010001370.1:0-2224 GCA_966212315.1 uncultured Myxococcales bacterium | reverse complement strand
TGAATGCGAAGCCGGCGCGCTTGTAGCCCATGGCGCGAGATTACCGGGCGGGGGTTACCGGGTCGCGGGCGTCGCGAGTGAGACGATCGCGGGCTTCTCCACCAACGGAAAATGAGTCAGCGCGAAGGCTGCTTCGAGGCACCGCGCTTCGCCATCTTCGGCGCGGGGTGGCTTCGGTCGAACGCCGCTGCATGCTGTTTCGCAAGGTTCACGGCCTCGAGCGGATTCTCGCGGATCCATTCGCGCACCCTCGCGCCGGCTTCGGCATCACGAGGTCCGAACGGCGATCCCTCGAAGTACGTCTGCGCGCGGTGGATTCGCTGCGTCGTCGACGCGTGTTCGGTGCACGGGCGCCCCTCATGAGCGACTGATCCTGGGGCGGCGGAAGACGCCGAGGATGCAAGCCGGGTTGCGCTACGGCCGCGTCGAGTGCGCGCCGGTCGACGGGGACCTCGACGTCGCGAACGCGGACGGTCGTGGGAATGATCACGCGGCCATCGTCGTCGACTGCGAGAGGCGCGATCGGCGCGCGCGTGTTCAGGCGCTCGCCGCGCGCGTCACCCATCACGAAGACGAGCGCCGTGAGTCCATCGGCGGAGCGCCAGTCGACCAGTTCCTCGATCGCGAGGGCCCAGCATCGCCGTCGCGAAAGCAGTGCAGGCGCGAGTCGGCGGAGTCGTAGTTCATGTTGTCGAAGCCCGGGAATTCGAAGCGTTCGGCATGCGGTTCGAGCGCCGGCGCTTCTTCATCCTGCGACGGACCTCGATCGAACGGATCGGGGCGTACGTGAATTGCTGGGTCGAAACGTCCGATGCGGGAGATGCGGAGGCTCGCGTTCGAGCGCTGATCGAATCGGAGATCCGCGACAGGATCTGCGCCGGCGCGGTGCTTGCCAGCTCCTCGTGGACGATCGCGATCGACATGATCGAACCCGTCTCGAGTCCGCCCGACGGTCCGATCGGATGGGCCTTGTTCCGCGACGACGATTCGTCCGCCGAGTGAATAGTCGCGGCAGATCGTCGCCGAGCCAAAAGAATTTCTGATTGAACGGACGCGCGGGATGGATTCGCGGGTCATTCGCAAACTCCATCCCGCCCGGCCGCCTTCGGACGCTATCGCCCCGGATGCGGTTGTCGCTCTGGTTACGGTGCGACGCTACGCACCGCGTACCGCAACGTGTAGTCCATCGACGCGATCGCCGCGTCGCCACCGGTCCGTGAGTCGACGTAGATCGCATGCAGACCGCGCGATGCCGCCACGTCATTGATCCGTGCGCCGTATTGCATCGTGTCCCCGCCCGTTCCACGGCAGTCGATCGCGCCCATCGTCATCCCGTCGTCGTTGCAAACCAGCTCGGCGCCGGTTGCGCCGCTGCGGATGTACAGAACGGGGTCGAAGTCCGTCAGGAGCTGGCGACGTTCGTAGGTGCCACCGTCGCTCATGCACACGCTGAAGAGCTGCGGTGCAGTCGAACAAGTCGTGAAGATGCGCATCTGCTCGCCCGTCGACGTCGTGCTGGTACCGCACGATCCGTTGGTCACATTCGTTTGCGGGAGCGCGCCCGACACGCCGCCGACGCCGGGAGCGATGTAGCCAGAGAACGCCGAGTCGCGTCGGAGGTGCTGCAGATGGAGCGTGAACGCGCCGGATCCGCATCCGCCGACGACGACGTAGTAGGTCCCCGCGGCGAGCCGTCCCCACGTGCGTGATTCCGTCGTGCGCGTGAATCCGCCCGTCGCGACCGGGCACTGCGAATCATCGTTGCAGAGACCGCGCCCCGCGGATCCGAGTGACGCCTGCGCCGGGACCGCGGCCCCCATCGAGTCGGTGATGATGAGCGACGTGTCGAACGACGATCCTGCCGTGTCGACGTACACGAACTCTTCCGCGGCGAGGACGAAGCGGAACCACACGTCCGCGCCACTCGTGCATGCGCAATCGACGCTCGGACCGTCGTGCGTCGCGCCGCCGGTATGGCCCATGACGCTGGTTTCGCCGGCCATCAGCGTGATCGCGGTGGCGGTCGCGCGCGTGTTGTTCGGCGGCACGCACACGCCCATGGTGCAGCTGCGCTCGGTTCCGCACGCGTTACCGCACGACCCGCAGTTGCTCGGATCGGTCATGGGATTGACGCAGCTCGCGCCGCACGACGTAGTGCCGACGCCGCAGAGCGAATTGCACACGCCCGCGCTGCACGATTGCGTTGCACCGCACGCGTTGCCGC
>CBIHQZ010001369.1:0-2235 GCA_966212315.1 uncultured Myxococcales bacterium | reverse complement strand
ATCGCGACCGCGATGTCCGTCGCAATGTCCGACTGCACGTCACGCGACGCGTCCGTCGGCACCACGACGTCCATCGTCCCCGCATCGGTGCCAGCAGGCGAACACATGCTGCGATGCGACCCCGTCGGCTCGGAGATGTCCGCCGTCGGCAATCCGCACGACGAGCAGATCTCGCTGCGGCGCGGATACGCGAGGTGCACGCCGGTGTAGTGCTGCGCGGTCAACGGGTAGTGCGCGTAGCCCCACACGAGTTCCTGATACGGGTAGTTACCGCGCGTCTGCGCCGATGCCACGCCGGGCGTGCGGAACTCCACGCGCGACGCGTTGAACATCGGGTTGTTCGGGTTGTTGCGGTAGACGAAGCCGTTGTAGCCCCACACCGCGAAGTACCAGTCTTCGACGACGTCGACGTCGTTGTTGCCCACGCACGGACTCGCGCGCCACTTGTCCGCGAGGATCGCGGCGCCGACCGAGACGTTGTAGGCCGGCTCCGAAGCCACGCGATTCGGATCGAACGCGCTCGTCTCGCCGCGCCGCATGCCACTCGTGACCTGCGCGATGCCGTAGCCGCAGTCGAACGAGATGACCGTCGCGCCGGGGCTCGCGCAGAACTGACGCCAGCTCGACTCGGTGAGGTAGATCGCTTTCAACAGCAAGCACGGGAAGTGCGCGGGGACCGTCGCGTCGGTGCCGCCGGTGCACCATCCGGGGCCCGAGCCGAGCGTGTTGCGCGTACCGAAGTTCCATCCGAGCGAGCCGTAACGCGCGGGGCCTTCGGCGACGCGATCGAAGAGGGCCGACATCGCGGTCACCGACGGATTCGATCCGGTCGCGGCCCCGACGCGACAACTCGCGCACGGCGGACACGCGGATCCGCCGCTGCACTGTGCGTCGGCGGTGGGTGCGATCGCGAGCGCGGCGAGTGCGAAGCCGACGGATGCGATCCACGAATGCGCGCGCTTCATCGCGACACCCCCGCCGGAACGAAGCCGGCGAACTCGGTGAACACCGTCGCGCTGCTCAGCGTGATCGCGTGTCCGCTGCGTCGCTCGACGAGTGCGAGCGCCTCGGTGTCTTCATCGGCGTGACGAATCGCGAGCCATGCGCCGTCGGCACTTTCGCCGAGCACTGCGTCGGAGCCCGGACCGAGTGGCGACATCAACGTGGGCACTGCGCCCGCGCCAGCCGGAATCCACGCGAGTCCGCGATCGCGCTCGCTCGAGAATGCGATCGCGCCGTCGCTCGATCGACGCGGCTGCAAATGATCACTCGCCGCACGAAGCAGCGTGCGGACATCGCCCGCGCTGTTCACTGCGACGATCTCGTAGGTGTCGCTGCCGTAGCGTTCGGCGCGCGCGTAGAGCACTTCGTTACGCACCGGGTCGAAGCTGAAATCGCGCGCGAGCGGCGACATCGTCGCGAGCAGCGTGCGCGTCGTTCCGTGCGCGGCGTCGAGTGCGATCAGTTCGCCGCCCGCGTTGCTCACGTGGAACACGCACGCTTCGTCACCGCTCATCGGCGTGGCGAGATACGCGATCTGTCCTTCGCCCGACCACACGGTGCGGGTGGCGCCGGTGTCGAGATCGACGGCGTCGATGCTCAACGCGTCGGTCCGTTCGTGAAGCGCGCGCGGACCGTTCTCGCTCGGCTCGAATGCCGGTCCGTCGTGACCGCGCTGAACGAGCACGAGGCCCGAGTTGGTCACGAGCGGCGCCGACGCATCGGTGAGTCCGCCGACGAGTCGCGTGACGGTGCCGCCGCTCACGCGAAAGAGCGCGCTGTTGTACGTGCTGCCGTTGCGCGATTCGTCTTCGGCGACGACCACCAGTGTCGCGAGTGCGCCGTGCCACGCGATGCTCACGCCGCGTCGCGCGGAACCCGGAGCGTGGGAGACGTGGCCGAGCACTCGCGTGGACTCGCTGCGTCCAGGCACCCGGAGCACCACGTCGGTGCCGCCGCTCTCGGGGTCGCCTTGCAGCACGATCGTCGCAGGGGCGGCGATGGCAGGGACCGACTGCGCGATGGTCGGCGCGCGCCGCAACGCCACCCATCCGCCGAGTGCGAGTGCAGGGAGAAGACCAAGCCAACGAAGTCGCATGCGGCGATCGTATCGCGAGCGCATCACGCGCAGTGAACGTCGAAATTCAACCTTCCCAAGCGAGTCTTCGGAACTACACTCCGCGCCACTCATGGACGCGATCGAGTTCGATGTCATCGTGATCGGAAGCGGGCCCG
>CBIHQZ010001368.1:0-2239 GCA_966212315.1 uncultured Myxococcales bacterium | reverse complement strand
CGCCGCGGGCACGTCGTCGGGATGCACGATGAGATGCCAGACCGCTTCGCGTCGCATCTGCTCGAGGGAGACGCCGACGAACCCCAGAAATTGCGGGTTGCAGTACTCCACGACGCCGCTCGGCGTAGTGGTCCATACGAGCTGCGGCGACGATTCCGCCAGCGCCCGGTATTGCTCTTCGGCGGCCGTCGTCGCGGCATGCAGCCGTGCATTGTCGATCGCGATCGCGGCGTGCGCTGCGATGGCTACGAGCATTCGCTCGTCCTTCGCGGTGAAGACGCCCGTCGCGGAGTGGCCGAAGAACAGCCCGCCGTGCACCTCGCCGGTCCGCGAGATCACCGGCACGGCGAGGTAGCTGCGAACCGGCAGATGTCCCGCAGGCATGCCGCGGTACGGGGGGCTCTGGCCGTAGCGCGGATCCTTCGTGATGTCGTCGGAGCGCACGACGCCCTGGCCCGCGAAGGTCGGTCCGAAGATCGCCGTGTTGCGAGGCATCGGGAAGCCGGCGAACTTCTCTCGCGGCACACCCGACAGCGTGTAGAGCATGTAGCTGCCGCCCTCGGGCTTCAGCACGTTGTAGAAGAACGCGCCGAACTCCGCCCGGCAGAGCGAAGTCGCTTCGTCGGTCAGGCGCGTGACGATGGTGTCGAGGTCGAGATCCGCGGCGAGAGCGGAGCCGATCCGCGAGAGCGTTTCGTTGAGCCGGGCCTCTTCTGCCAGCCGCTGTTCGCCGAGCTTTGCCGCGGTCACGTCGAGGACCAGGCTGATGAAACCCTGCACCGTCCCGCTCGCGTCGCGATCGGGCACGTACGTCGCCCGCACCCAGCGCGGTCCGGTCACGTAGTGCACCTCGGATTCGAACGACACGACCTCGCCGTTGAGTGCGCCCTGGATCGCCGGCCCGATGGTCGCGTATGCCGCATCGCCGACGACTTCCGCGACGTGCCTGCCGACCATCTCTTCGCTCGGGCGGGCGAACCAGGCCTCGTAGGCGCGATTGACCTGACGGTAGGTGAGGTCCGGGGCGATGTACGAAACGAGGCCGGGGATCGCGTCGAGAATCAGTCGCAGTTCGCTCTCGCGGCGTTCGAGCGCCTCGAGCAGCTCGCGATACCGCGTGCGGTCCTGCGTGACCTTCACGAATCCCACCAGTGCGCCCGACGGGCCGTGCAGGGCGGAGAGCGAAACGGCGGCGTAGAAACGCGAGCCGTTCTTGCGCAGGCGCCAGCCCTCGCCTTCGTAACGACCGTGCGTGCGGGCGACTTCCAACTCGGTCTCCGGCAGGCCGCTGGCGCGGTCCTCGGGCGTGAAGAACATCCCGAAGTACTGCCCCCGCACTTCTGCGAGCGAGTACCCCTTGATGCGCTCGGCCGGCGCGTTGAACGTGATGACGCGGCCCTCGGGATCGAGCATCGAGATCGCGTGGTCGCGCACGCCGTCGAGGATCAACTCGAGTTGTGCCTCGCGCTGCTGCAGCGCTTCGCTCAGCTCGCGGGAACGGGTGCGATCCTGCGTGACCTTCACGAACCCGACGATCTCGCCGGACGGGTCATGCAGCGCCGAGAGCGAGACGGCCGCATAGAAACGCGATCCGTCCTTGCGCTGACGCCAACCCTCGCCCTCGTAGCGGCCTTGCGCACGTGCCACCCTGAGTTCGGTCTCCGGCAGCCCCGCGGCGCGGTCCTCGGGCGTGAAGAACATCGCGAAGTACTGCCCCTGCACTTCGGCGAGGCTGTATCCCTTGATCTGCTGTGCCGACGCGTTGAACGTCACGACCCGTCCCTCGCGGTCGAGCATCGAGATCGCGTGGTCGCGTACGCCGTCGAGGATCAGACGGAGCCGTTGCTCCTCGCGACGGAGCGCGCGCTCGGCCTGTTGCCGCTCGAGGCCGACTACTTCGGCAGCGTTCGGCGCGCGCTCGGCGAGGGCTCGCTCCGCGCGATCGAGGCGCTTTCGCAGCTCGCCGAGTTCGTCGATCAGTTGTGCTTTCGTCTTGGCGCGGTCGGTCATGGGCGTCGGTCAGTGCGGCCGCAGCACAGGTCGACCTATCCGGTCGATCAGGTCAAGAAAGTCGGTGGAGCGGCCCAACCGTTGTCACCCGCGCGGGACAGACGCTGTCGGTACACGGAACGTCTCGCGATGTGAGCGCATCGAACCATCGCGTCGCGATGAATCGACAGCTCTTCAGTGCGGCCTCGCTGCATCGGCGCCGGCCCGAGCGCGCTGCGCCTTCTCGCCG
>CBIHQZ010001367.1:0-2239 GCA_966212315.1 uncultured Myxococcales bacterium | reverse complement strand
CGCGTTGCCGGCGACGTCGAACGACTGCACGGCCTCGAGCATGCCCACCGTCGCGATCTGGCGACGCATCGAAGGATCGACCGCGCGCAGTGCACTCGAGATCGCGCCGAGGCCGTAGAAGAAATTGATCGGTGCGAGGTCGGCCGGGGCGTATTGCACGCGAAACGCGTCGCCCTCCAGTGCAAGCGCGTCGTCGTGCGGTGCGTCCGCAGTCCGCAATCGCAGGGCACGCGCGGCGTCCGAGAGCCGGCGAACGAAAGCATCGGCGGGCACGTCACCGTCTCCGCGGGTCGCGAGCGGCGCAACGAGGAGGTCGATCACGAGGGTGTCGGTGTTGTGTGACACCGCGATCGCCGAGTTGTCGGAGCGATGCACGTAGAATTCGTCGATACCGGCCGGTGCAGTCGCGGCAGTCCAGCGTTGCTCGGCCAGCGCGTTGCGGACCGTCTCGCGCAGCGTCGCGAGATCGCGAATCGGCACGATCGCGCGCAGCGAGATCAACGCGTGATGCTCGCCGTCGAAACTCGCCATCGCTTCGTCGACGCGGGCGGCATCGTTCTGGCGGAGCGCGATGGCGGACGCGTGCAGACGCTCGATCTCGGGTCGCGATGCATCGTCGATCGACGCGAGTCCGATCTGAATGGCTCGAGTCGGATCGACACCGAGCGACTCGGCGAGGTGCCCCTCGATCAGCGATCGTTCGTCGAGATGGAAGACCCGCATCGCTTCCGCGACGGCGCGCGGATCGACCACCGACGCGATGCGCCCGAGCCATCGTCCGATGCGCGCAGGATCGATGGCGGCGCGGAGCGCGGTGTGATGCGGAAGCGTAGCGACGAGCGCGGGAGCATCCGCAGTCGGGCGAACCGGCGGGGTCGACGGGTGTGCGGCGATCGCAGTCTCGCGATGCGTATCGGCACCGCCACACGATGCCACCACCAGCGAAGTGAGAAGCGCGCGTGAACCACGAGTGCGGAAGATCATCGCGCTCGTATACACGGCGGTCGCGCATCGCGGCAGTAGCGGCGATGCGTTCGATCCGGCACGATTCGCGGCCCCGGATGACACGCGGAATCGTTCACGTGGACATGGATGCGTTCTACGCATCGGTCGAGCAGCGCGACGACGAGCGGTTGCGCGGCAAGCCGGTGATCGTCGGTGGTCACCCACGCCGTGGCGTGGTGCTGGCTGCTTCGTACGAAGTGCGTCCCTTCGGCGTGCGCAGCGCGATGCCGATGGCGCGCGCGATGAAACTCGCACCGCACGCGATCGTCGTTCCCCCGCGACCCGAGGCGTATTCCGAAGCGAGCGAGAAGGTGCACGCGATCTTCGAGACGTACACGCCGCTGATCGAACCGCTGTCGCTCGACGAAGCGTTTCTCGATGTCACCGGCTCGCGCGAATTGTTCGGTTCCGCGGCGAATATCGCGCAAACGATCCGCGCGCGCATCGCCGAGGAACTGAGCCTTCCGGCTTCGGCCGGGGTCGCGAGCGTGAAGTTCGTCGCGAAGATCGCCTCGGACATGGCGAAGCCGAACGGGCTCTTCGAGGTTCGACCCGAGGACACGCTGACGTTCCTCGCGAAGCTTCCGGTGTGGCGGCTGTGGGGCGTGGGGCCGAAGACCGAAGAGCAACTGAAGCGACTCGGACTCGAGACACTCGGCGACGTGGCCGCGCGTGAACCCGCGTGGCTCGAGGCAAACCTCGGTCAGGCCGGCCCGCACTTCTGGCAGCTGTCGCAAGGCATCGACGAACGACCCGTCGTTCCCGATCGCGATGCGAAGAGCATCGGTGCGGAAGACACATTCGACGAAGACCTCGGCGACCTCGACGCGCTGCGGGTCCACATGCACTCGCAAGCACTGCGGGTTGCCCGCCGCATGCGCCGCGCGAACGTGAAAGGCCGCGTGGTTGTGCTGAAGCTGAAGTACCGCGACTTCAAACTCGTCTCGCGCCGCACGACGCTTTCCGCGAGCACCGACGATGCGCTGACGATCTTTCGCACCGCGGTGTCATTGCTCGAACAGGCGCCGCTCGAGAACCGCGTTCGACTGACCGGTGTGTCGGTGAGCGGGCTCAACGAGGGCGATGCGCAGCTCGGTCTCTTCGAGCAAGGGGCGAACAGGGCGCGGAAGTTGAACACCACGCTCGATCGCATCGCGGAACGCTTCGGCACGCGCGCGGTGAGGCCGGCCGATGTCGCAGCGGGCGAGCAGGACGCGGGTGATGACGCGTGGGA
>CBIHQZ010001366.1:0-2241 GCA_966212315.1 uncultured Myxococcales bacterium | reverse complement strand
TAGGCGCGCCCATCGCTCGCTCTCGTTCTCACGCCTTTCATGGTGAGCTTGTCGAACCACGCAGCGGGTGACCGCGTCGCGTCCTTCGACTTCGTGCCTCGAAGACTCGGCGCTTCGCTCAGGATGATGGCCCGTGCAACTCCACCCGATTGCGGACGCCCGCTACGCGTTGCGGCGGCGACGGGCGATCTGCGCACGCATGCGCACCAGATCGAACGCCATTCGCGCGGCGTCGCGCACGGGCGAGATCTTCGACTGCTCGACGTGGCGCCACTCGACCGGGACTTCGGTGATGCGGAATCGTCCTTCGGCGAGGAGCAGCACTTCGACGTCGAATGCGAAACGATCGACGGTGGCTTCGGTGAAGAGCACGTCGGCGGCGTTGCGCGTGAAGAGCTTGAACCCGCACTGGGTGTCCTTCACGCCGCGCACCGCGAGGGTCTGCACGAGGACGTTGAAGGTTCGTCCCATCGTCTCGCGCACCGGATGCTGGCGCACCGTGATGTTCGACGCTTTCAATCCGCGCGAACCGATCGCGATGTCCGCGCCGTCGTCCATGGCGCGTTCGAGCTTCACCAGTTCGCTCATCGGCGTCGCGAGGTCGGCGTCCATGAAGAGCGCACGCGTGCCACGTGAATCGAGCATGCCGCGTCGCACCGCCGCGCCTTTGCCCTGATTCTTGCCGAGACGGATCAGCCGCACCCGCGCATCGCGCCGCGCGTGCTCTTCCACCACGGTCGTCGTCGCGTCGCTGCTGCCGTCGTCGACCACCAGCACTTCGGTGTCGAGCCCGCGCTCGTCGAGATACCCCCGCAGCGATGTGAGCGTCGCGCCGATGCGAGGCGCTTCGTTGTACGCAGGAATCACGATCGACAGCGCGGGGGCGCTCATGGCGGCGGGACCTTGGCACAACTGCCACGCGTGGAGCAACGCTCGATGCGCCACGCGAAGCGCACGCACGCGGCCCTGCTTCTTGCGGTTGCCGCCATCGCGACGGTATCAACGTCGCCACGATGGAATCCCAGCGCCGACAGCGCCTTCTCGCTGCAGTCTGCATCGCGTACTGCGTGCTCGTCGCGATCGCGTTCGCGGTGCCGCTCATCTACTACTGCGCGGCCGCCGGCGACGGACGTCTCGCGTGTCAGTGGTCGATCGGTCGCAGCAGCGCCACCGACGACGCGCGCTACTTCGTCGCGTTGTGGGAAGCGATCCGCGTCTCGATCCTCGAGTTCCATCAGTTCCCCTCGTGGAACCCGTATCACTGCGGCGGCATCGTTCTGTACCAGGACCCGCAGGCGCCGTTTCCCGGCCCGATGATGCTCCTGACCTTCTTCTGGCTCCCGGCCGCGACGGGCATCAAGGTCTGGGTGATCTCGCATCTCATCGCGGGCGCGCTCGGTGCGCGGCAACTCGTGAAGGACATGGGGGCGAACATTCCCGAGCAGATGCTCGCGGCCACCGTCGTCACCGCCTGCGGCTTCTGCGCGCATCACTTCGGCGGCGGGCATCTCTCGTTCACGCCGTTTCTCTTCCTCCCGTGGATCCTCTGGGCGCATCGACGCGCGCTGCGCGAACCGCGCTGGGCCGTGCTCGTCGCCGGTCTCTTCGCGCTCGCGTTCTACGAAGGCGCCACCTACCCGATCCCGTTGATGCTCACCGCCGTCGCGATCGACACGCTCCTGCGCGTGTGGAACAGCGACGACCGCCGCGCGCTCTACATCTCGCTCCCGATTCTCGGCGTGCTCTTCCCGCTCCTCGCGGGCGCGCGATTGATCCCGGTGCTCGCGTACCTCGGCGAGCATCCGCGCCTCGTGCCGCTCGACGATTCGATGACCGTTGCCGAAGTGTTCGACACGTGGACCGTGCGCGATCACGAACGCGGTTTCCCCGGACACGTCTTCGTATGGCCCGAGTACGGCGACTATCTCGGCTTGATCCCGATCGTGTTGATGCTCCTCGGCATGGCGTACGCGTTCTCGCGCAAGGACGAACGCAGCCGTTCGCGGCGTCTCGATGGATTGTTGATGCTCGGTCTCGTGTGGTGCGCGCTCGGCAACATCCCGGGCTTCTCGCTGTACGGCCTGATGCACAACCTCCCGATCTACAAGTCGCTGCGCGTCCCTGCGCGTTACCTGTATCCGTCGACGGTCGCGCTCGCGGTGATGGCGGTGTGGGGCCTCGCGACGACGCGAACGGTCGCGGTCGAACGCGGCATCAAGCGCGGTTGGATGCGAGCGTTCG
>CBIHQZ010001365.1:0-2245 GCA_966212315.1 uncultured Myxococcales bacterium | reverse complement strand
ATGCGTCCCACGCCGCGCAGTGCGAGCGTGAGGTTGTAGAGAATCGCGGGGACCTCGCGCAGTGCGCGCGCGCGTTCGAGCACTTCGATCGCGTCGCGATACCGCCCGTCCTGAAGCATTCGCACGGAGTCTTCGAACAGCTGCCGTGCGAGCTGTTCGGGATCGACCGCGGGCGCCGCACTCGTCGCGGGCGGCGCGCTGCTCGTCGGCTCGGTCTGCGCGTTCGCCGATCGCGTGCTGCACCATGCGCACGTCGCAAGCGCCATCGCCACCCACCGACTCGATCGCTTCATCGCGAACATCCCCGAGTTCACAGTCCGCCGCGCCTCCGCAGAAGATCGAGCGAGCGTATCGCGATCTTGCGCCCACGACGCTCGATTGCGCCCGTTGCCTCGAGCGCGCCGAGCGCTTTGTTCACGCTCGCGCGCGTCGCCGACACCATGCCCGCGAGTTCTTCCTGCGTCACGGGCGGCAACTCGATGCTCCCGTTCGCGGCCGGCGCAGAGTTCGAGCCGAGGTCCGCGAGCTTGCGCGCGAGCCGTGCGCTGACATCGAGCACCGCGAGGTCGACGAGCCCGTCGGTGAGCTTTCGCACCAGACGCGTGAGCGATACGACGAGCGCGTCCACCGCATCGGGATGCGTGCGCAGCATCGAGAAGAGTTCGGTGCGATGCAGGGTCGCCGTGCGTGACGGCACCATCGCGCGAACGGTTGCCGAGCGTGGACCGGCATCGAGCAGTGCGACTTCGCCGAAGCTCTCGCCCGGTCCGAGAATCGCGAGCACAGCTTCGTCACCGCTGTCGGTCGGCACGTAGACCTTCAGCGAGCCCTCGAGCAGCACGTGCAGCGTGTCGCCGGCGTCGCCTTGATGGAACACGATCTCGCCGCGCTTGAAACGCCGCTCGCGCATCGAGCGCGCGAGTTCCGCCAGACGCGGCTGCGGGATCGACGCGAGGATCTGCGAGCGCTGAAGAACGTGAGTGGGAATGATCGCTGCCATCGTGATCGTGAAGCTCGCACGAGTGCGGTCGCGCGAAGTGTCGCCCACTTGACACCGGAACCGTGAATCAGCGCAACGCGGGGGTTTCGCAGCGCGGCTACGGTGCGTTCATCCCATCGCAACGGGAGCAGGAGAGCGCCATGAAATCGCTGATCGTGTCCATCGTCGCTGCCACATCACTCGTCGTCACGGGGCCGGTCGCCGAAGCCAGCGGGACCGCCGACGCGAACCGATCGGATGGATTTCCCGCGCGGCTGGTATCGCCGGCATCCGAGTCCACCGCGACCAATGCGCGGCCGACGTTTCGCTGGACGCTGCCGGCGGGGATGACGGATGCGCGGGTCGAGCTGTGCGCCGATCGAACTTGTGCGCGGGTCACGGCATCATTCGTCGCCCACGGAAGTGCAGGGCGGCCCGAAGCGGATCTTCCTGCGGGGCGCTATTTCTGGCGCGTCGTAGCGTCGCGCGCCGATGGCGTCGTAGCACCGCCGAGCATTGCGTGGCCTGTCGCCGTACGGTCGCGGCGCGATGCGGTCGACACTGCCTTCGGCGTGTCGTTCGATCTCGACGGCGACGGCGCGATGGATCGCGTGCATGCAGTCGATCTCGACGGCGAGATCGGCACCGCAGTCGTCGACCGCGGCGCCGGACGCACACACATCACGATCCGTTCGGACGCAGCTGGGCCGAGTTTCGGCGACGCCGCGAGCGCCGCGGGTGACATCGACGGCGACGGATTCGGTGACATCGTGATCGGCGCACCATCGTTTGCGAACGACACAGGGCGCGTCGACGTGTACTTCGGCACAGCGAGTGGCCTGTCGTCACGCGTGCAGACGCTCACCGCGCCTGCATCGGGCGGACGCTTCGGATGGGCCGTCGCGGCGGCGGGCGATGTCGATCGCGATGGTTTCGGCGACGTCGTCATCGGCGCGTATCAGCACGATGGAGGCGCGGGGCGCGCGTATCTGTACCGCGGCTCGGCGACGGGCTTGGTCGCAGCGCCGGCAACGGTTCTCGTCGCACCCGAAGCCAACGAGAACTTCGGGATCTCCGTGTCGACCGCGGGCGACATCGACGGCGACGGCTTCGCGGACGTGATCGTCGGCGCAGACTTCGCGCGCAATCGCGCCGGGCGCGCATACGTCTACCGAGGGGGCGCCGCTGGGCTCTCGAACACACCGGCCACCGTGCTCGAAGGGATCGCGGCACGTGAAGACTTCGGCATCTCGGTCGCGGGCGGCT
>CBIHQZ010001364.1:0-2257 GCA_966212315.1 uncultured Myxococcales bacterium | reverse complement strand
GACCACGCGGCGCATCAGGTGCTCGCCGAAGTTCGTGACCTCGGTGTCCTCGTTCACGAAGAGCACGCGATTGGTCTTCTTCACGCTGCGTTCGACGAGCTTCCAGTCGTACGGCCACAGCGAGCGCAGATCGATCAGCTCGACCGACACGCCTTCGCTCGCGAGATCCTCGGCCGCCTTCTGGCACACCGGCACCATGCGCCCCCACGTGACGCAGGTGACGTGTTCGCCTTCGCGCACCGTCTTCCCCTCGCCGATCGGAATGAACAGGTCCGGAGTCTCCGGCCAGTTCGGCGCCCACTTCGATCGATCACCGAGCGGTGCGTCGATCATCTTGCCGAGGACCTTCTCGTCGCTCGGTTCGCCCGGCACGTTCTCGCCCGGCGTGTGACGCACGCGCATCAGCGCCTTCGGCACGAGGAACATCACCGGATTCGGATCGGCGATCGCCGAGAGGAGCAAGCCGTACGCATCGCGCGGCGTCGACGGCATCACGATCTTCCACCCCGGGATGTGCGTCGCCATCGAGTCGAACGAGTGCGAGTGATACACGCTCCCGCGAATGCCCGAACCCACCGGGCTCATCAGCACGATCGGAAGGTTCCACTGCCCGTTCGAACACCAGTACGTGTTCCCCGCGAGCTTGAGCAGATCGATGGTGTTGTAGATGTAGTCGCAGAACTGGATCTCCGCGATCGGCTTCTGCCCCGCCATCGCGAGACCCATCGCGGTGCCCACCACGCCGCGCTCGTCGAGCGGCGTGTTCCACGCGGTCTTCAAACCCTGCGTCGCAGTGAACACACCACCGAGCGGCGGACCCACGTCCTCGCCGAAGATGTCGGTAACGCCATGGCGTTCTTCGCCGACGTGCAGACCCATTCGAAGCGCTTGAACCATCGTCGACACGGCAAGACCCCTAGCTGTTGTTCTTCGAAGCAGTCGTGGTGGCAGGCGCGCGATACGGCACCAACTGGCGGCCGATCACGTCGCGCTCCGCGAAGATGTTGTCGTGAATGGTTCGCCCTTCGGGCTGCGGCTCTTCGCGCACGCGCTTGGACGCCTCGAGGATCTCCGCGGTCATCGTCGCGCGCATCTCTTCACGCTGCGCTGACGAGAGAAGCCCGGCTTTCTCGAGACGCGCTTCGAAGCGCGTGAGGCAGTCGACTTCGCCGTCGATGAAGTTCGCGCCCGATGCCGACGAGTGCCCGTAGAGACGCGACACCATCGCTTCCATCAAGAGCGGTTTGCGTTCGGTGCGCACGTACTCCATCGCTTCTTTCAACGCGAGGTACGACGACTCCGGATCGTTGCCGTCGATCAGCATCGTCTTGATCCCGAACGCCTTGCCGCGATCGGCGATCGTGCGGTCGCCGTGCTGCGTCGCCGCGGGCGTCGAGATGCCCCACTGGTTGTTGGTCACGATCATCAACAGCGGCACTTCGGCGCTCGGCCGCGAGCACCACACGAGGCACGTCGCGAAGTCGCCTTCGGCAGTTCCCGCGTCGCCGCCCTGCACGATCGTGATCCCGCGCCCGCCGTGACGCTTCTGCGCCATCGCGGTACCGGGCGCCATCGAGAATTGCACTTCGATCGGCGAGGTGATCGGCACCACGTTCCACGCCGCGATCGACGCATGCCCGGCGAAGTTACGACCGCCCGAGTACGGATCGGTCGCGGTGTTCTTCATCTGCCGCAACGCATCGGTGGGATCCGCGCCCATCGCGAGCAGTGTGCCGCTCGAGCGGTAGTGCAGATGCAGATAGTCGTGATCGAGCCCCTTCCCTTTCTCGACCAGAAGGCCGAGCGGAATGTTGAACGCTTCCTCGCCCGGACCGCCGATCCAGAAGTAGCCGTCGCCCTGCTTCTGCATGCGGATCAGCCGCTCTTCGAGCACACGCGTGCGCAACATGAGCGCGTGCATCTTCAAGAGCAGTTCGGGGGCGAGTCGGGTGTTCGTCGCGGGTTCGAGCGCGGAGGTAGTGTTCAACGGGGGCCGCTCCTGGCGCGGACCCTAGTCCGAGACCGGCGGGCTGAGAAGAGTCCGCTGCGACGCACCGCTCCGTCGTTCAGGACACCCCTGTTTTCCCGGCGTTCGGGGCAATGTTCTGATTGAGCCGGAACAGGTTCGTCGGGTCGTAACGCCGCTTCACCGCCACGAGACGATCGAAGTTCTCGCGATAGGTGCTGCGAATCCGATCGGGCGCTTCGTCCATCAGGAAGTTCACGTAGGCACCGGGGGCCGAGTGCGGATGAAGCC
>CBIHQZ010001363.1:0-2259 GCA_966212315.1 uncultured Myxococcales bacterium | reverse complement strand
GGTAGACCGCGGGGTCGGCGTTGGCGAGCGAGCGCGCGTGACGAACGAGAATGATCGACGCAGGGTCCGACATGATCAGTTGTTTCGGCGCGTGAGGAGCGCGATGCCGAAGAGCGAGCCGAGCGTCAGGATGATGGTGGCGCCGCTCGCGACGTTGAGATGGTACGAGAGGATCAATCCGAGGCACGAACCGCCGACGCCGATGAACACCGCAATGATCGCGACGCGCGCGAGCGTCTTCCCGAGCATTCGTGCCGTGGCCGCGGGGATCACGACGAAGGAACTCACCAACGCGATGCCGACGGTCTTCACCGCGACGACGATCACCACGGCCGTGAGTGCGAGGAGCATGTAGTCGAGCGCCGCGACGCGAACGCCCGAGAGCGCGGCGAGTTCGGCGTCGAACGTTGCATATGCGAGGCGGCTCCAGGTCGCGAGCAGCAGGGTCACCGTGATGGCGGCGACGATGCTCACCATCTCGAGGTCGTGCGGAGAGATCGCGAGGATGCTGCCGAAGAGCACGGTCTCGACGTTGACCGGACGCGCGGATGATTTGCGGAGGCCGAGAAAGAGCACGCCGAGTGCGAACGACACGGCGAAGAAAACGCCCGTCGCCACGTCGCCGCGCATGTTGCCGCGGCGGAGCACGTAGCCGATCCCGAGGGACACAGCGACGGTGAAGGGCAGTGCGACCCAGGTCGATCGCTCCGTCGTCACGCCGAGCAGCAGCCCGAGTGCGATGCCGCCGAACGCCGCGTGCGCGAGTCCGTCGCCGATGAACGACAACCCGCGTTGCACGACGAACACGCCGATCATGGCGCACAGGCCGCCGACCAGCATCCCCGCGATCATCGCGCGCACCATGAAGTCCTGCGCGAAAGGCTCGGTCAGAAAAGCGCCCATCGATCGGGTCAATCCTCGTCGGGCGGCATCGCCGCGTGGTCTTTGGTGGCGAACGCGATCGCACTGAGCGACTCGCGTCCGAGCAGTTCGTTCGGTAACCCCCACGCGACGAGTCGGCCCTCGAGATACACCACGCGTTCCGCGCAGCGCACGACGGCCGCGGGGTTGTGGGTCACGAGAATCGCCGCGAGTTCGTCGCTCGCACTGATCTCCGCGAGGATGTCGAGGAACTCGGCGCGTCCGCGGACGTCGACGCCGGCGGTGGGTTCGTCGAGAATGATGAGCGGCGGATCGTTGACCAGTGCTCGCGCGAGAAACACCCGCTGCGTTTCACCGCCCGAGAGTCCCGCCAGCGACTTGTCGATCAGCTTCTCGCCACCGACGCGAGCGAGCACCTTGCGCGCCTTTTCTCGTTCGTCGTCGCGCACGCGCAGCGGCCACTTGCCGCGCAGATTCGCCACCACGAGTTCCACCGCTGTCGCGGGAAAGTCCCGATCGAAGGTCTTGCGTTGCGGCACGTATCCGACCTGGCGCGTGCCCTGTCGCGGTGCGTATCCGAGGATCTCGATGCTCCCGTGCGTCGGTGTGATGAGCCCGAGTACGGTCTTCAGGAACGTGCTTTTTCCCGCGCCGTTCGGTCCGCACAGACAGACGAACTCGCCTTTGGGAATCCAGAACGAGACGTCGTCGAGAATGCGTTTGCCGCCAAGATCCACGGTGACGTTCTTCGCGTCGAGAACGTGCACCATCGAAGGATCCGGGAGCGTGTAGATCTGCGGCTTCGACGGCAGATGCGGATCGGGGTTCATCGCAGCGCTTGCTCGAACACGTCGGTGTTGTGACGAAGCAGCGCCTCGTACGACTCGGTCCCCGGCGTTCCGCCGATCGGATCGACCTCGAAGAGCGGCACGTGCGATTGATCCGCGATCACTTGTGCGGGCCGTCGATCGAGCTGCGGCTCGCTGAACATCGCAGCGGGGTGCAAGCGGGCGAGGGCGCCGAGCACGTCGCTCATGTAACGCGGCGTCGGCTCGCGTCCCGGAAACGGTTCGACCACCGCGGCGATCTGCAAACCGTAGCGCGCCGCGAAGTAGCCCATCGAGCCGTGGAACGTGACGATCGAATGGCGCGTCCAGCCCTGCGAGCGCGCGCGGATCGACTGATCGAGCGTGGCGAGGGACTGCTTCAGCGCGTCGGCGCGTGAATGAAAGCCCGCGGCCCCGCTGGGATCGAGCCGCGCGAACGCGTCCGCGGGCGAGTTCGCGTGCACCGTGGTCATCGAGCCCTCGTGGCCGGTGTTCATCGCCTGGAGCATGTCGAGCGCCTCGGCGCCGCGCACCTCGCCCACGATGATCC
>CBIHQZ010001362.1:0-2264 GCA_966212315.1 uncultured Myxococcales bacterium | reverse complement strand
CGCTCGCCGTCGACGAGAATGTCGAACGCCACGAATACGACCGGTCGTCCCGCCCGCATGCGGTCGTCGACCCGTTTTCGATTCAGTCGTTCTTGCAGCACTGCAAACGGCGCGATGTGCCCGTCGGGATCGACCGCGATCACTTCGCCGTCGAGCACGAACGTTCCGTCGCACGCACGCAGCGCGTCTTCGATCTCGGGGAACGTGCCGTCGATCGCATCGCCCGAACGCGCGAACATCCGCACCAGACCGAGCCCACGGTGCACCTGCGCGCGCACGCCATCGAGCTTGTCTTCGACGATCCACGGTTCGCCCGATGGCCGCGTCGTCACACTCTGGATCGGCGTTGCGAGCATGAATCCGATCGGCCGGCCCACATGGACGCTGGCGCGTTCGAGTTGCCCTGCGCGCGCCAGCACGGCCACTTCGCCCACGTCCGCGCAGCGCGCGATCGCTTTGCGCACCGCGTCCTGATCCGCGTCGAAAGCTCGCGCGATCGCACCTTCCAACACGCCCTGCAGTGCGCCGATGCGAAGCCCGCCCGAGATCAACTTCACCAGATACTTCGCCGCGCGCGGCGGCATCGTTGCGAGCGCTTCCCCGAGCAGCGCGCTCTTGCGCGATGGACTTCCGACCGCCGCGATGCGCCCTGCGAGCGCAACAACGTCGAGTACCGACAACCCTTCGCGCGCGTGCGCCGTCGGATTCGCCGCGACGAGCAATCCGATCGCCTCGCCCGCGTCGCTGGTCGCGCGCATGCAATCGACGACTGTCTCGACATCCCACTTCGTCGCGAGCGCCGCGGCGGTCTTCCACACCGCGTATCCCGCGCCGGGCGGACGCGGATCATCGACCGGCACCACGCGTCCCGCGAGCATGCGCGCCGCGTGCGGAAGGGTCGCGTCGTCGACCGAGCGCAGATAGCGCGCGAGCCGCTCTTCCTTGGCAACGCGCGATCGCGTGGCACGAACGTCTTCGAGCGCGGCCGCGAGTTCTTTCACGCTTCGTATCCCGGCGCATCGAGCGCGTCGGCCTCGATCCCGCGACGCCGCAGATAGCGCGCGTACGACTGCGCATAACCGTGCGTCACCAGAACGCGCCGCGGCTGACACGATTCGATCAACGCATCGAGTTCGGCGAACGAGGCGTGGTCGCTCAGCGGGATCTGCGCATCGGCGTCGTAGCGCTCGCGACTCGAATCGAGCAGCGCCCACCCCGACACGAACGCCGCTCGAATCCCCGCGCTCCGCCCCTTCTTGAACATCGCGCCGAAGCGCTCGCGCGGCGGAACGATCATCGCCGCCGGGCCCGCGGTGTCCTCGCGTTCGTAAGGCCGCACGTTCGGCAGCGTGATGCCGCATGCGCGGTAGACCTCGTTCAGTTTCGTCATCGCCCCGTGCGCGCGCACCGCGATTCCGTGCGTGCCGAGCAGCTGCGCGATCTCTTGCCCCTTGCCGAGCGCGTACGCGAGGAACACGGGGGTCTTGCCGTCGGCGAGTGTCTCGCGCGCGAACGCGAGCATCGCGGCGTGATTGTCGGCATCGCTCGGAAACGAAAAGATCGGCAATCCGAAGGTGCTCTCGATGACGAGCACATCGCACTTCGGCAACACCGCGGCCGGATGCGTGAGTCCCGCGCCGGGCTTGATGTCACCGGTGTAGACCAGCGTGCCGTCGTGGCTCTCGACTACCAGCGCGGCGGCGCCGAGGATGTGCCCCGCCGGCGCGATGCGAATCCGCGCGAGCCCGAGCTCGACGACTTCGCTCCATCCCACTTCACGGATCGGATGCGTGTCGCCGTAGCGAGCGCGAAGCAGCGCTGCCGTTTCGGGCGAGGCGAGTCGTAACTCGGGTGCGATCGTGCCGGGCTCGGTACTCACGCGCATCGCCGCGCCGTGATCGGCATGGGCGTGCGAGATGAACGCGCGCCGCACGCTCGTGTGCGGATCGAGATGGAGATCGATCAGCGGCAGGTACAACCCATCCGGCGTGACCTCGACGCGCAGCGACGGCGCAATGGCGCGCACCGCCTTCTGGCGCACGCGTTCGAAGAGTGGTCCGTCGTCGGTCGGCATGGCAGCGGAGATGAGATGCACACGCGCGATGTGCGGAGCGTGCGCGCGTTGGGGTTCGTCACGACGCGCGACGCGGTGCGTCCGTCGGGGGCGTCGGGAAAATCGTGAAGGATGTCCGCGACGGGATCCAGTCCGTATCGGAGCGTGGCGTACGTCAGGCGACGATGCGGGTGCGCGGCGTCAGCCCGAA
>CBIHQZ010001361.1:0-2264 GCA_966212315.1 uncultured Myxococcales bacterium | reverse complement strand
GTGTCCGAGTAGATCCCGCGTTCGTCGCGAAGACGATTGATGGTGCGCGCTTCTTCGAGCAACTCGTCGAAGTGGCTCCGATGCGGCGCGGGGACCGCTGCGCGCAATGCATCGATCTTTTCGCGCACGCCCTTCTCGCTGTTCGCCGTGAAGCAACCGTTCGCCGCCGCGCGGATCGCGCGCATCAGCACGTCGGGGAATTCGAGCGCGAAGGGATCGCCCACGTCGTAGCCCATCGACCGGTAGCCCACGAGTTCGACGTACGAACGCGTCAGTTCGCCGATCTCGTCTTCACGCGCGCGCAACGCCGCCAGCACATCGCCCGCGGGCTCCGCACTCGCGACTCGTTCCATCACCTGCGCGTCCTTGCGAATCGCGTGACCGAGCGCTTCCAACTGCGGCGCTGCAGCGCCCACCGACACGGGCGACGAGCCCTTCAACGCAAGGAGGATTTCGCCGGGAGCCTTGCCGGTCCATTCACTCACGTGGACGAGGAACTCGCCGATCGGCGCCGCGCACGGAATCGTGAAGACGTGATGCTGGTACACCATGTCTTCCAAGAGCTGACGGCACTCGTCGAGGTGCGCGATGAATGCGTCGGTGTCGAGCGCCGCGACGTCGAGCGACTGCAAGCGCTTCATACGCAGGATCGACGCCGGCTTGCACTCGTTGTCCCAGCGCTCGAGATCCTTGCGCCAGATCTTGTTCGCGAACGCCGCTTTTCCGGCCGCAACGCGCTTGCGCATCGCGGGGTGCAGCAGCATCAGGAGCTTGAACACGAACTTCGGCGGCGGCCCCATCGCCCCTTCGGGCGCGCCGAACGCGACCGGCTGCTGGTACCAGAAGCCGTTCACCACGGCCGGCTTGAAGTGCGAGAGGAGCAGCCCGAATCGCGCGGTCGATTCCGCGAAGCCACGCGGCAGCCCACGCCCGATCGCCTCGGCGCTGAACGGTGAAACCGGTCGCGGAAAGTGCGTGCCGTCGACTTCCCACGGGCCTTTGCCCGGTGCCTCGAACTTCATGTCGGCGACCGCTTGCGTGCTGCTCATCGTGCCCTCCCCTTCGACGACGCGCCCTGCGCCGTCACGCGATCGTCACGATCGCGGGCTGCTACACATACGTGAGCGCGAGATTCTGGGAAATAGTTTCTTCGCCCAATCGAGTCGCTCAACGCGCCGCGATACACGCGCCGCGAACGCCATGCCGCACGATGCGCGGCAGCGGGAGCACTTCGTCACGCACGCCCTCGACGTCGAACCCCGCGCGCTGCAGTTCATTCGGAACGTCCCGCACCAGCTGACACCCCGCGAGGAGCGCGCCCCACACCGGCTGCACGCGCTCTTGCCAACGCGCCACGCGCGCATCGGGATCGCGACTGTGTTCGAGCACGAGCAACCGTCCGCCCGGTTTCAGCACGCGGCGCGTCTCCGCGAGCGCTGCGGCCACGTTGCGCACCGAGCAGAGCACGAAGGTGAACACGACGGTGTCGATGCTCGCGGCATCGATCGGCAGTCCTTCGGCGTTCGCGTCGATCACGTCGATTCGCGCGGATACGCCCCGCGAACGCAGTCGCTGCATCGCGCGGGTGCGCATCGCGGCGGCGGGTTCGATCGCGATGACCTCGGCGCTCGCGTCGTAGTGCGCGAAGTTCAGTCCGCTCCCCGCGCCGATCTCGAGCACGCGTCCGCGCGCCTCCGACACCAGCGCGTGGCGCAATGGATCGACCCGCGCGCCGAGGAACCAGTCGTTGACGGGCGGAAGGATCCAGTCGCCGAGTGAAGTCACACTCTCGTTACTGCTGCACGAGCGTGCTCGGAAGCAAGAGCGTGTACGCGCCGCCCGCGGTGCTCGTCGTGCGCGCGACCTCGACGTCGAGGATCAGTCCGTTGCCGACCGGATACCGCGCGAAGGCCCGCACGCCCGCGCCGTCGATGCGATTGGCGCTGCTGTCGCTGACGAAACCGGTCACCGCGAAGGGCGACGAGAGCATCAACTCGCCGCGATTCACCGGCACCGGACGCGGATCGATCATCGCATCACGCGCCGCGAAGACGACCGTGAACCGATCGAAGATCTGCGCCGCGAGACCAGAACCGTCGGGCGGATGCGCGACGAGGATGTACTCGCCCTCGTCGAGTCCGAGGAGGAACGAGCCGTTCGCTTCGGTGTACGTCTGCGCACGCCGTGCAATCGTCGTCACCGGCATCGCCGCGTTCGGCGTGGCTTCGGGATCGAGCAGCGGAATCGCTTCGATCAACGTGTTC
>CBIHQZ010001360.1:0-2266 GCA_966212315.1 uncultured Myxococcales bacterium | reverse complement strand
CGCCGCGTTCCGCGATCAGCTCGTGCAGCGGATGATCGACGACGCGGGGCAGTTCCGCGCGCAGTTCGGCACCGTCCGCGAACTCGACTCGGCGTCGGCGTATCGCGGCGTGATCGGCTCGATCGAAGAGCAGGTCGAGAAGATCAACAAGGCGGCCACGTCGGAAGAAGAGTCGCGCTACGCGCAGTACACGCTCGCCGACATGCGCGCCAATCTCGATGGCGCGCGACGCACGTTCGAAGCATTCCGTCCGTGGCTCGAGCACGAGACCGGCGGCATGGCACTCGCGCAGCAGATCGACGCGCGCTTCCAGGCCGTGAGCGCGCAGTACGCAGCGTTGACCGGCGATGCACTTCCGCCCGTTCCCGACGGCTACGACCCCGACATGCCGAGCGCTGCCCACGCCGCCACGCCCTACGGTCAGCTCCGCGCGCTGCTCGTCACCGAGAGCGATCCCGATGCGACAGGCTCGGTCGTCGCGCTCATGAACCAGGCTGCATCGATGATGGGAATCCCGGTCCTTCAATGAAGACACGCCGCAACGGGGGAACGTTCGGTATCGCGACACTCTGGCTTGCCGCGTCCGTGGGCGCCGCTGCGCTCTCGTGCGGGACCGATCCCTGCGGCGGCCAAGACACGTTCATCGCGTTGACGCGCGACTTCGCCGGGTATCGCACGTGGCATTCGCACAACGCCGGTTCGGGCATGCTCGCGGGTCATCCGACGGGCGAGCGCATCGTGTACATCAATCAACTCCCGCCCGCGGGGAGCAGCGAGTACCCGGTCGGGACGATCATCGTGAAAGAGATCATCGGCGACGCGGGTAGTGCGCCCGGCACGACGACGACCGACCTCTTCGCGATGGTGAAGCGCGGTTGCGGCTACAACCAGCAGGGCGCGGTCGGCTGGGAGTTCTTCGTGCTCACTGTCGACGCGAACGGCACGCCGATCATTCGCGCGCGCGGCATCGATCCGCAGAGCGGCGACATCTACGCAACGATGGGCGGCACCGGATGCAACTCGTGTCACGCAGCGGCGGGGCTCGAGGCGCGCGACTGGGTGATGACTCCGTTCCTGTCGGGCGACGCAGGGTTCTGAACATCATGCACATTTCGTCGATGCGTTCCGCGCACGCGCGCGGGCTGATGCTGGCTCCTTGTCTCGTGGCGGCCGGGTTGCTCTATGCGCCGGCGGCGGACGCGAACAACAGGCACTTCACGTACACGTATGAGACCGCGACGCTTCCGCAGGGCGCGTGGGAGATCGAGCCTTGGTTCACGATGCGAGCGGGTCGTCGCACCGGCTTTCTCGGATTCGATTACTCGCTCGAGTTCGAGGGCGGTCTCACCGATCGCTTCCAGGCCGCGCTCTACATGAACGCGACCTCGCAGGCGACCGGACCGATGTGGACCGTCGCATCGACGCTGCTCGGCGGCGCGCTGGAACTGAAGTACCGAGTGCTCGACACCGGCGTCGACCCGATCGGCCTGGCGCTCTATCTCGAGTTCGTCGCGGGGCCGACCCTCGCCGAGGTCGAAGGCAAGGTGCTGATCGATCACCGCATCGGGCCCGTGCTGCTCGCGGCGAATCTGGTGTGGGAGCAGGAGTGGATCTTTCGCGGCGGTGAAGTGATCCCACGCGTGGAAGCGCAAGTCGCACTCGGCGCTGCATGGATGATCACGCCGGCGATCTCGCTCGGCATCGAGGCCCGCAGCGAACATCGCTTCGCGACGAGCCCCGAGTGGCTCTGGCAGAGCGCGCCGATCTACGTAGGCCCGACGATCTCGTACGCGACGCGCACGTTCTGGACGGCGCTGAGCGTCTGCGCGCAGGTCGCCGCGCTCCAGGGCGCGAGTCCGCCGGACGTTCGCGATCTCGATCAGCGCGAGATGATGCAGCTGAGGCTTCTCGTCGGGTTGTGAGCGGGAGCGCGATGCGGTTCTTTCTCTTGACACCCCCGCGCGCGAACGCTACACGGCGCATCCCACGGCCTGCGGGGCTCTCGGCGTTGCGCCGGGGAGGCCTCGTCGTTATGGTGACGCCCCTTCATCGGGACGCGCTGGCGTAGCTCAGTTGGTAGAGCACCTGACTTGTAATCAGGGGGTCGTGGGTTCAAGTCCCATCGCCAGCTCCACGAGACGATCGCGGAGTTCGCAGACGGAGCGAGAAGAGTTTCGAAAGTCACGGAGAGTTGCCCGAGCGGCCAAAGGGAGCAGACTGTAAATCTGCCGGCTTATGCCTTCGATGGTTCGAATCCATCACTCTC
>CBIHQZ010001359.1:0-2276 GCA_966212315.1 uncultured Myxococcales bacterium | reverse complement strand
GGTGCGAGCGATTGCCTCGTGCACGAAGTCACCTCGTGGCGCGTGCCCGATCCCGGAAGCTGGTACGCGCGCACCGCGATCACGCTTCAGTAACTACGCACCGCGACCGACCTACTCACCCCGAGCGAACCAACGTGGACTTCGAATTCAACGACACCCAGCGCATGGTGCGCGACACCGCGCGTGCATTCTCCGATCGCGTTCTTCGTCCGCGCGCGAGCGAGTTCGAGAGCAACCGCAAGATTCCGCACGAAGTCCTGCGCGAGATGGCATCGCTCGGCTTGATGGGCGTGAACATTCCCAGCGAACTCGGCGGCGCGGAAGCAGGCGTGATCGCGTACTCGCTGGCGATGAGCGAAATCGCACGCGGATGTGCGTCGACCGCGGTGACGATGGCCGTCACGAACATGGTCGGCGAAGTGATTACGCACTTCGGCACCGACGCGCAGCGTGAGAACTACGTGACGAAGCTCGGGTTCGGGGAATACCTCGCCGGCTCGTTCGCACTCTCCGAACCCGAGGCCGGGAGCGATCCCGGTTCGATGCGCACCACCGCGGAGCGCACCGACAAGGGCTGGGTGATTCGCGGTTCGAAGCAATGGATCACGTCGGGCGACTTCGCGGGCGTGTTCGTCGTGTGGGCGCGCACCGGCGGTGCGGGGACCGCGGGCATCTCGTGCTTCCTCGTCGAGAACGGAACGCCCGGGCTGAAGGTCGGTCGTCACGAAGACAAGATGGGATTGCGCGCATCGAGCACGGTGCCGCTCGAGTTCGAAGAGTGCGTGGTCCCCGAAGACGCGTTGCTCGGCGTACTCGGCGGCGGGTTCAAGATCGCGATGATGGCGCTCGACGGTGGCCGCATCGGAATCGCGTCGCAGGCGATCGGCATCGCGATGGCCTCGCTCGAAGAGGGCGTTCAGTACGCGCGCGATCGCAAGCAGTTCGGAAAACCGATCGGTGACTTCCAGGCGATCCAATGGATGCTCGCGGACAGCCGCACCGAACTCGACGCGGCTCGGCTGCTCGCACTGCGCGCGGCGATGCTGAAAGAACAGAAACAGGTGTTCTCGCGCGAAGCCGCGATGGCGAAACTCTTCGCGTCGGAGAAGGCTTTCGCGATCTGTGACCGTGTGGTGCAGATCCATGGCGGCTACGGGTACGTGCGCGAATTCGCGGCCGAACGGCACCTTCGCGACGTGCGCGTCACGCGCATCTACGAGGGAACGAGCGAGATCCAACGCACCGTGATCGCGCGCCACGCACTGCGCTGAAGCACTGCGCGAATCGAACCGTGCGCGCTGTCATGCACGGGTGTAGTCGTCGCGACGTCCAACCCGGTGATGCCCCACACGCGATCGCGAATCTTTTCGGCCCTGGTCGTCATTCCATTGCTCGCGATCGCGGGCGAGGGGTGTCGCAGCGCGTACGCGCAAGGCGTTTCGCAGACCCCGACGCGCGCGCGACCACGCCAGGAAATCGATGGCGGCGTGCTCGATGCCGGAACGCGAGACGCCGGTCGGCGTGCGCGTGACGCGAGCAACGACGCGGCGCGCGATGCGACGGCGGACACCGGTCACGACAGCGGAACGAGCGACGTCGTGAGCGACACTGGCAACGACACCGTGAGGCCGCCGCTGCACCTCCCGCCGCAGTCCCCGAATCGACCGATCGGTGGTGGGCCGAACGAGGAGCCGGAAGAACCGATTCCCTACGATGACGCCGGAAATGGCCCGCTGCGCTGACTATTTGCATTCACCGTCCGATGGTGGGAATCGTTCGCGACGATGCCCATCGCGCTTCACGTGAACGTCGATCACGTCGCCACGCTTCGGCAGGCGCGCGGCACGCGATACCCCGACCCGGTCGAAGCCGCGATGCTCTGCGAACGCGCCGGTGCGGACGGAATCACCGCGCACCTTCGTGAAGATCGACGCCACGTGAACGATCGCGACATACGCGTGCTGCGCGAAGTCGTCCGCGGCGTGTTCAATCTCGAGATGGCCGCGACCGACGAAATGGTCGGCATCGCGATGAGCGTGAAACCCGATCACGTCACGCTGGTCCCCGAACGACGTGAAGAACGCACGACCGAAGGCGGGCTCGACGTGGCGGGGCAGTTCGAGAGCATCCAGCGCGTTGTGGGCACGCTTCGCGATGGCGGGATGAAGGTCTCGCTGTTCATCGCGCACCAGCCGAAACAGATCGACGCCGCGTATCGCGCCGAGGCAGACCAGGTCGAACTGCACACCGGTGACTTCGCGAACGCACCACGCGAC
>CBIHQZ010001358.1:0-2278 GCA_966212315.1 uncultured Myxococcales bacterium | reverse complement strand
GACAAAGAGGTCTGCAAGCGAACGCTGAACGAAGCGCGCGCGATCGGCCTCGAGACCGTGAGCTTCTCGGGCGGCGAGCCCTTCGTGCACCCGGCGATCGAAGAGATCCTCGCGCACGCGTTCTCGCTCGGCATCAAGGTTCAGCTCGTTACCAACGGCACCCTGATCAAGCGCGAGAAGCTCGATTTCCTCTCACAGCTCGATTGCATGACCGTGAGCGTCGACGGCCTCGACGACGTGCACGATCACATCCGTCAGCGCCAAGGCACCTTCAAGCGCACCGAACGCACCCTCCGCTGGCTCGCCGAGACGAAGATCCAGTGGGGCACGAACACGGTGATGCAGAAGGACAACGCGCATCAGCTGTACGACACGTTCAAACACATCCAGTCGATCGGCGGGAACAAGTACGCGTACTGCGGCTTCTCGCACGTCGAGGTCGTCCCCGAGACGGCCGAGTACCAGATGACCGTCGAGCAGGAGAAGCTCGCGTACGAGCAGCTGGTGCGCATCGAGAAGGAATGCGCGCAGACGAACACCTGGTTCAATCAGCGCGAACAATTGCTGAACCACTTCGAACTCTATGCCCGCAAGGGGAAGCGCTATCGCCCGATCAATGGCTGCAAGATCCCGCAGAAGTTCATCGGCTTCAGCGATCACGGGTTCTATCTGTGCTGGCACCAGGGGCGGAACATCAAGTCCGACTCGCTCATCGACGCGCTCGGCACCGATCTCGCGCGCGACATCGTGCGCGAGGGGCTCGAGAAGAAATGCGTCGCCTGCAACAGCTTCAACTACGCGTGGGACGACGACTGGAACGCCGGCATGATGGCCAGCGCGCTGAAGGGCGAGAACGTCGAGTCGGGCATCGTGGCGCTGCGCATTCCGTCGCGAAACAAGATCGGCGGCGCGAGCGCCGGCAACACCATCGTGATGCACGACGACGTGTGATCGCGCTTCTTTCGACGAACAACTCATGACGACGAACTCATCGCCTCTCTTCGGCATCAACCTCCCGTGGTTCGACGGCGCCTACGGCCACGACCTCGCACCGAACCCGCGTCTCGCCGAGTGGCCGGTGCGCTTCGACACGATGCGCGCGTATCGGCCGCTCATCGAAGCGCGCGAACTGGGCTTCAAAGCGGTGCGCGTGTGGCTCTGCGAGAACGCCGAAGGGATCGTGCTCGATGCGAACGGGCTTCCCGAGAAGCCGCACGCTGATCTGCTCGAGCGCATTCGCATCATCCAGGAGTGCGCGAAGCTCGCAGGGCTGCGTGTGTACTGGACGCTGCTCGACGGCAACGCGTGGGGGCGCGAGGGCGATGCGATCACGCATGCGATTCTCGGTGGCGGCGAGGCGACGGCACGATTCGCCGACGGCGTAGCGGCCGAGATCGTGAAGGTGCTCGACCCCGATGTGACGTTCGCGGTCGAAGTCGTGAACGAGCCCGAGGCGCTCACCGCCGATTGCGTGAAGCCGGAACTGAAGGGCGAGGCGATTTCGTGGGACGCGATGGGCAAGGCGATTCGCCGCATCGGTGATGCGATGCGCGCGGTGCGCAGCGACACGATCGTCACCGCGGGCACGCTGCACATGTACCTCCCACAGTTCTTGAAGTCCGAACCGGGCGTGGGCGCGATCGATCTGCACGCGTATCACCTGAACGGCGGGCTCCCGTCGCGCGAGGACCTCGCGAAGTACACCGGTGACGCGCGCTTGCTGGATCGCTCGATCCCGCTCATCGCGGGCGAAGCGGGCATTCCCGACGATGCGCCCGAGAGCGCGATGCCGGCGCTCACGCACTTCCTCTACAACGCGCAGCAGTACGGCTACGACGCGGCGTTCTTGTGGCGCCTCGAGCAGACGCTGATCGACACGAGCGACAAGAAGGCTCGCGGGGTGCGGCAGCTGGCGCGCGACGTTACGACGGCGATGAAGGACGTCGCGTCGCGCTGACCCGGACGGAGCGGACCTCACCCGCAGCCATTCGTTCGCTGCATCCAGTTGCCCCCTCTCCCTCCGTCGTCACCGCGTCGATCGCGAACGCAGACGACGTCGAGAGAGGGGGCTCACTCACCCTCACCGCTTCATCGATCCCCTCTCTCGACGACGCCTCCGCGACGTCAGCGAAGTGCGGGCGTCGGAGGGAGAGGGGGCACGCGCGCCAGCGGTGACCGCGAGGCTGAGCATTGGTCACGAATGTGTGTCGCGCTGCGTTGGGACCCGGCGGCTGAAGCCACGGCAACGCCTCCGAAACCTCACCTTCGTGAGGCTCGC
>CBIHQZ010001357.1:0-2283 GCA_966212315.1 uncultured Myxococcales bacterium | reverse complement strand
GGCGAGCGCACCACCGATGAGCACGGCCACCAGACACGCTGCCGCTGCGCCGATCCACGCAGCACGCCTTCGCGGCGTTGCGTCCGTGACAACGGGGGGCACGGCACGACCGCTGTCGCTCGGTGCGAGCGTTCCGACCGCGAGGGCTTTCGCTTCGACTAGTGCGTGTTCGAGTTCCGCGAGAAAGATCTCGGCCGTCTGCGGTCGCGCGGCCGGGTCTTTTTCGAGCGCGCGCGTCACGAGTGCTTCGAGCGAGTCGGGAATGGCGCGGTCGGGAACGAGCGTGCGCACCGGCGTGGGCACCGTCTTGATGTGGTGCGCCATCACGATGACCGCATCGTCGTCGGTGAACGGCGGGTGTCCTGTGAGCATGTGGAAGAGCAACACGCCCACTGCGTAGAGATCGCTGCGCCCGTCGAGGCTCTTTCCCTGCGCCTGCTCGGGAGACATGTAGCGCGGCGTTCCGAAGACGGTGCCTTCTTGCGTCTGGAGCGGCTCGAGTCCGGGCTCGCCGTCGCGGATCTTCGCGATGCCGAAGTCCACGACCTTCACGAGTTCGTCTTCGTCGGGGCGGCCGTGGACCTTGGCGAGGAAGATGTTGTCGGGCTTGAGATCGCGATGAATGATCCCGCGCGTGTGCGCTTCGCCGAGCGATCGCAACACGCCGGTCGCAATGCGAATCGCGGTCGGCACGTCCATCGCGCCCACCCGCTTGAGTCGCGACGAGAGCATCTCGCCCTCGAGCAACTCCATCGCGAGGAAGAGCAACCCGTCGCTCGTCTGACCGAAGTCGAAGATCGTGACGGTGTTCGGATGCTTCAGCGCCGAGAGCGTGTGCGCTTCGCGATGGAACCGCGCGACGGTTTCCGGATCGCGGCCGAGATCGCGGCGCAGCACCTTGAGTGCCACCTCGCGATTCATCGGTGACTGCTCGGCGCGGTAGACCGTACCCATTCCGCCGGCGCCGACGCGGCCGACGATGGTGTAGCGATCCGCGAGCGTGCAACCCATCAACGTGTCGCCGGACGCCGCTGAAATAGCCGCTTCCGGCAGCGGACGCCGCCCGTCTTGAGGACAGCTCCGTACGTCGTCTTCGTACCGGGCGTGGCAGAGGGGACAAACGCGCATTCGTTCGGGGAGCACGCTACCACGGATTCGGCGCGGCGACGGTGGTAGGATTCGCGCCCTCGTGTCGCGTCGATCATCGCGTCAGCTCGGCGCTGCCTCTCGTGCGACCACGCTCGCGCTTGCTGCCTCGGCGGTGTTTTTCACAACGGCCGCACTCGCGCAGCAGACGGCCGCACCGAGCGTCATGCAGCGCATCGGTGTGGAAGCTGCGGTGACGCGACTGTCGAGCGCCGACCCTCGCGTGCGACGGGGCGCCGCATACGACATCGGTCGTTACCTCCCTGCATCGCCGCGCCTCGCCACCGAGCTGAGCACTGCGCTCGGCCGTGAGTCCGACGTGTCGGTCATCCTCGCGGTCATCGATGCGCTCGTCACCTCGCGACAGGCCTCGGTGCTCATCCCCTACGCGCAGATCATTCGCAGCGAGTTCCCTCCCGAAGCCACCGCCGCCGCCATGCGCGGGTTGCACTGGTCGCGCGACCCGATGCTCGCCGCGATCTTTCAACGCATCAATGTATTCGCCGCGCCGCCGATGGTGCGCGATGCGGCCGCGCGCGCGCTGTCCACGATGCCGGACGGGACGATCGGCCGACTCGCGATCCAATCACGCTCGCAACTGCCGCTCGCGATCCTGGTGTTGCGCGCGCTCGGGCTCCGGGGCGATCCCCGCTGGTCGGCATTCGTGATCGATCAGATGCGCGCGACCTCGCGTGATGCGGTGCTCGCCGCCATCGACGCAGCCGTCACGCTGCGAACTCGCGCGCGATGCGAACGATCGCGCCATTCGCCGGGCCGCGCTGCGTGCGATCGGCGCGCTCGGCGACGCGGGCGATGGCGTGGTGCTGCGCGCTTCGCTCGGCGATCCGCTGACCCGCGACGCAGCGCTCGACGCGTGCGCGCAGCTCGGCGACGCGCGTTTCGTCGACGCGATCGTGCCCCTGCTCTCGGCCTCGTGGAGCGCCGACCGTCGTGCGGCGGCGGATGTCCTGGGCGCCATCGGTGGAGGCGCGGCGGCGAGTGCTCTCGACCGCGCTCTCGCAGGCGAAACCGAGCCGACCGTGCGCACGGCGCTGTGGCAGGCGCGGGCGCGCGCCAGTCGTGACGACGCGTGGATCGCGCGTGCGATGCGCGATCCGGCCGGTCGCTGGGCCGTCG
>CBIHQZ010001356.1:0-2284 GCA_966212315.1 uncultured Myxococcales bacterium | reverse complement strand
ATCGCGCCGCACCCGCGCGCACCACGATCCCGCTGCGCGCGAAAGAAACGATCGGCCCGGTGCCAGAGTCCACGTTCGCGTCCGCTGGAACATGCGGTGCGCGTCGCACGACACCGACGACACCGGGCGTTTGCGGGTCGCTTCCACCGAAGATCTCCGCATGGATTCGCTCCGTCGCAACGCCCCACGATGCGAGCCCGCCACGAAGGTCGTCGAGGAAGCGCTGCGGCCCGCAGAGATAGAAATCCGCGGCGCGCGGTATCGCCAGCGATTCGAAGGTCGGAATCGAGAGATGCCCCGTGTCGTCGAAGTCGCTGCCGCGCCGTTCGTCTGCGGATGGTCGGCTGTGGAGAACGTGGCTTCGACCGCGCGCCAGCGTGCGCAGCAGACCACGCGCCTCGGTGGCGAACGGATGGCTCTCGCGATTGCGTGCGCCGTAGAGCCACCAGATCTCGCGCGGGGAGTTGTTCGCGGCGAGTGAATGCAGCATCGCGAGCGTCGGGGTCGCGCCGATCCCGGCGCTCACGAGGACAACCGGCCCGTCTCCCTCGGTCAGCACGAAACCGCCGCGCGGCGTGCTCACATCGAGCGAGTGCCCTTTGCGAACGTGCTGACTGAGGAACGTACCGGCGGCGCCGTGCGGCTCGACCTTCACGCTCAGGCGGTATCGATTCGGCGCCGGCAGTCCCGAGAGCGAATAGCTCCGAAAGATGATCGGCCGATCGGGCGATGGTCGCAGTCGCAGCACGACGAATTGACCCGGCAAGGGCACCGTGAGCGGACGCGCGTCGGTCGGCTCGAGCGAGAACGAGAACACAACGTCGCACTCGCGAGTGATGTCCGTGACGCGCAGCGAGACGAACCCCGGGGCCGCGGTGTGCGCAGCGACTGCCGGCACGAGCCCCGCGTTGCCGGTAGCCGCGGCACCACGCGACGCGCGATCCTGACTCTCGATCAACGCCGTGAACGACGCGCGCCAGCCGGGCGAGAGCGCAGGGATGCGAAGCGCGCGTTCGAACTGCTCGCGTGGATGCCCTGGCAGGTAGAGCAGCGCGTTGATCTCGGCGATGGTCATTCGCTCGTCGCCGTCGGCGATCTTCACGATGTCGTCGCCCGCGCCGACTTCGCCCTCTTCGATCACGCGAAAATAGAACCCCGGTCGCCCGCTCCCGGTGAGCAACGCGGGCATGCGCGCATCGTTCATGCGAATGCCGACGCGATAACAGGTGACACGCGGCTGACTCACTTCGAACACGGCACTGCCGATCCGAAAGCGATCGCCGATGCAGACGTCGTCGTCGGGCAGACCCGTGATGGCGTTGATCCGCCGAGCTGCAGATGGATTCGGCGCTCAACGACTCCGCCACGATGATCGAGTGCCGCAGTTCGCACACGTTCCGCCGCCGCAATCGAAGTCGGTCTCCGCGCCGTCGCGACGGTGGTCGACGCACACGCTCGCCACGCAGCCCTCGCCGTTTGCACACGCAGACGAGGGCCAGCCGACCAGCGCCTCCGCGCATCCGGAATACCGCCCGGGATCGAGCGTTCCCTCTCCAACCACCGAGGGCCCATGTCAGACGAACTCACTCCGTATCGACACGAATCGACGTCGACGCACGAACGCATCGCCGCACTCGAAAAGGACCTCGCCCTCCTGCGTGCTGCCGTCCGCACGCCGACCGATCGCGCGCTGGCCATGCTGCGCGTCTCGCACCTGCGCGAAGATCGCGACCTCGTCGCGGCACGCTATCGAACGGTTCGATCGCGCGTCTTCGGATCGACCGCAATCGGCATGATCGCCGCGTTCGCGGTGTTCGTCGCGAGCGTCGGATTCGTCCCCGTCTCGGCGATGTACTGGGTGATCTGCGCGCTCGCGGTCACGGCAGTTGCCGGAGGGGGCACGGCGCTCCAGTCGCTCCTCCGTTCGAACGCCGAGGCACGGGTTCGCACACTCGATCGACGGATCGCCGAAGAGGTCGTCGTGGCAGGCGTCGATCACGACGACCGCGAGGCCCCCGCGAGAGTCCGTGTGTCGACCGACGTGCTCGGCGTCGAGGCGGCGGAGATCGATCCGTTCGACTCGCACACGGCTCGCGTCGCCGCATCGAAGTGACCGCCACCCGGCGCGCGGACACGTTGCCTACGCTACGATCGGCCCATGCGCCGCCGCGTCGCCCTGCTCGCATGCCTCGCGACGAGTGCCCTCGCGTGCGGACCGATCGACACCTTCGGTGATGCGTCCGACGCTGCTCCTGCCGACTCGTCTCTCGACGCGACGAGCGAC
>CBIHQZ010001355.1:0-2286 GCA_966212315.1 uncultured Myxococcales bacterium | reverse complement strand
CAAAACGCTCCCAGCACTGAAGACGTCGCTCTGCGCGGTCAGTCGCTCGTCACCGTTCGCCTGCTCGGGCGACATGTAGCGAACCTTGCCCTTGATGATCCCGGTGGCGGTGCGATCACGGGGCACGGACGCTTTCGCGATGCCGAAATCGATGATCTTCACCGAGCCGTCGTAGCCCACCAGGATGTTCGACGGAGAGAAGTCGCGATGCACCAGTTGCAGCGGCTGCCCGTCGTCCGTCACCGCCGTGTGGGCGCAATGGAGCCCGTCGAGCGCGCGCGCCATCAGGTAGATCGCGTCGGCGATCTCGAAGCGACGGTGCTCGTCGTGCGCGCGCGACATCGTGGCGCGCAGGTCCTTCCCGTCGATGAACTCCATCGCGATGAAGTAGCCCTCGGGGGCGCGGAGCAATTCGTAGATGGCCGCGATGTTCGGATGCTTGAGCAGCGCCGACAGGTGGTACTCGGCGACCAGCATCTTCACGAAGTTCGGATCCTCGGCGTACATGTCGAGGACCTTCTTCAACGCGACCAGATGCGTGTCTCCGTCGCGCTCGAACACTTTCGCGCGATACACCTCCGCCATCCCGCCGCACGCAACGCGATCGAGCAGGTGATAGCGGCCGATGCGCCGCGAACGCGGGGTATCCTGTGTGCTCACCGCATCACCACTTCGAGTCGCGGACGGCTCGCGATCACGTCGCTGCCGAGGCCGGTGAACGTGACGGGCGAGCCTTCGGCGCTCAGCGCAATGGCTTCGACCGTGTATTCGCCATCGAGGGACGCGTGCATCGCGCGCGTCACGTCGATGCGCACCGGCATGCGTGTCCGTCCCGGCAGGACAGCCTCGCCAGCCACGTCCGACTCGAGCGCGGGGAGGGTGGAACCCGTCGTCCATTCGCTGGCGACGCCGCGCACGATGATCCGGGTGCTCCCACTCGGGCGCCATGCCGCGTGCGGCGCCAAGGAGATCACCGCGCGTTCGATCGAACCTTCACCGATGCCGCGCAGATCGAATCGCAACAACACCGGCTGCTGGCCGATCGCGAGTGCTTCGCTTCCATCCGAGCCGGCGCCTGCAACGCCGGTGAGAGGCGCCACCACCACGCGCCCTTCGACGCCGCCGCCGGCCGCGTTCACGTACCAGCTCGAGACGCCGCACGCCCGATCCGGAGGGCATGCCGCGCCGCCCCCCGCACACGACGCCAACCCGGCGACGCTCGCCGCGGCGGTCGTGAGGATTGCGGAAAAGCGCATCGGTGCGATGGTTTCCCCACGCGCGGCGAAGGTCAAGCAAGCAACGCACGACAGCCGATGGAACAGCCTGACGCGCACGACGGTTCTCGCTGGCAGCGGCGTCGTGCTAAGCGGCGCGGTACGGGTGAAACGATGACGAGTGCGACGTGGAAATCGAGTGCGGCAGTGGCTCTGTGTCTTGCGGCGGCGATCGGCGCCGGAGCGTGTCGGCGTGGTGGGAGTGAAGCCTCTGCGACGAACCCACCGGCGGCTTCGGGCGAGACCCCCGCAAACAACCCGAACAACGCGACCGCCGTTGCGCCGACCCTTGCACCGGTGGCCCCGACGGCGCCGGCTGCACCCGCTCCGACCGCGAACGGCCCGCGCAGCGAGATGACCGGCGAGCACCATGTGCTGACTGCCACGCTCGCCCCGCCGGGCGCCGTGCCGGGCGACGGGAACCTCACGGTCGAGGTGCATGGCGCGGCGGGCTACCACGTGAACAATCTCTATCCGGTCGCGTTGGAACTGCAGGCCACGAATGCGACCGCGCCCGCGCAATTGCGACGCGCCGATGCAGCCGAAGTCTCGCAGCAGGTCGCGTCGTTCCATGTGCCGGTGCATGTGACGGGCGGCGGCGCGACGGTGACCGGGACGATGCGGTTCGCGGTGTGCAGCGAGCAGAATTGCGTGCCGCAGACGCAGGCGTTCGCGGTGAATCTTCCGCAGTAGGCGAGGGCCCCGGCGGGCGAGAGGACCTCACCCCCGCTCCGCGCGCCCCTCTCCCTCGACGCCCGCGCGTTGCGTGCGTACGCAGGCGTCGTCGAGAGAGGGGCTGGAACGGTGGTGGCGTGAATCGAGCATCGAGCGTCGGCAGGCGAGCGAAGGCGTCGCGTCCATCGCGCGCGCAACTCGGAGCTTCCACCGCCGCGCAGGAAAAGCGGTTCCACTGACGCTCACGCTTGCGCGTTTCCCGACGAGCCGCACATCCCACGTCTGCTGCTCGCGAAACACGCATCATCCATCCAGCCCCTCTCTCGACGACGCCTGC
>CBIHQZ010001354.1:0-2288 GCA_966212315.1 uncultured Myxococcales bacterium | reverse complement strand
CGGGGTAGTCCGCCGCCGAGAAGGACGTCGAGTTCCGCGTGGCCGAAATCCGCGCGCGATTCTTCGAACGCGATCTGATCGTCGCTCACGCCGATGGACTCGAGTCGCGGGAACGTCTCGATCCCCGCGCGGGTGATCGCGAACTGATGCTCGCCCGGCAGGTGCGGGCGTCCTCGGAGCTTCACCACTTCGATGCGTCGCGCGCGGCGTGCGCCGAATCGCTTGACCGAGAGCGCGATGAGCCCGTCGATCGTGGTCGCCTCGGGAAACTGGATCAATTGCTCGAGCGGGTACTCGGTGTTGAAGACCGCGAGGCAATCGGCCGCGGCGAGCGCGGCGTTGAGGCTGTAGAGAAACTCGCGGAGCTTCGCTTCGTCTTGCCAGAGATCACGCACGGCGCGGAGGCCGTCGACGAACAGCAGCTTCGCCTTCTGCTCGCGGACGGAGCGCACCAGAAGTTCGCGCGCCTCCTTCGCGCCCGTCTTCAGCGCGGTGTACGCGCTCACCAGGAACACGCCGGTGCCGATCTGCCCCGGGTCGAAGAACTCGAACTCGCTCAACGCATCGAGCAGCTTGTCGTGCGGCTCCGAGGTGACCGTCGCGATCACCGCGGGCATGCCGCGCGCGGCGAAGCGGAACGCGATCTCGCTGCAGAGAATCGTCTTTCCGCTGCCGGGCTCCCCCGTGACGAGGATCGCCTGCCGTCGCGGCAGCCCCCCGCCGAGAAGGACATCGAGGCCTGGGATTTCGGTGGGTAGAAGCTGTCGGGTCGTCGTCATGCGAACTCGGTGCGTGGTGGTAGATGCCCGACGCGCAAACGCGTGCGCGTCGCAGTGACGGCGGACAGGTGGATCGCTGGATCGAGGTCCCGCCACCGATGCATCCCCGGGATGCGCATCTTCGGGCAGTAGAGCGCATACACCCCGCCATCACCGCGAAACGCTGGGTGCAGCCGTTCGCGGATCGATCCCGCACCCCGAAATGGCGCAAGACCCGCCGAGACGTACGTCCCGAGCGGGTCCTGCTTCACGAAACGAACTGACGGATCGAACCCGAATTACGGGGCGATCGGGCAGTCGAGCGTCATCGAGTCGCCCGAGTCGATGCGGATCGAGTACGCGTTGTTGTCCGGGTTCGACGTGATGCTCGGCGCGCTGCCGCTGTAGGTGCGTGCCGTGAGCGTGAACGTGCCGCCGGTGACAACCGTCACGCGGAGGCGCGACTGGAGGCCCGCTGCGCTGTCATCGTCGTGAACGTAGCCCGAGAGCGAGGTCATCACGCCCGACTCCGTGTTGAACATCGACATGTCCGGTCCGTACAGCTCGACGTACGTGTCGAACGTGCTGGTCAGGCGGTTGCACATGCGGATGGTGTACTGGCCCGGCGTGAGCGTGACCGTGTAGGGGTCGCCCGGGATCATCGTGCCCGCGCCCTGGCCACCGGTCGGAACCGTGTACGTGTCGGTCGACGAGATGCGTGCGTCGACCGTGGTGCCGACGGTGATCGGGCCACCGTTCGCGTCCGGCGGATCGCCGCAACCAGCTGCCGAAACCATAACCGCGAGAACCAATCCGATGTGCGTGGTCTTCATGTAATCTGCTCTTTCTCTATTCGGTCCTACCCCGACAATTTCGGGCGGAGTGTCGGGGTGGCGCGTGGGGGATGTCAACCCTGCGACAGACGAAAATTGCCCGTGCTCGTTCAGGGTTCGGCGCGCGCGTGTTGGTGGCTGGCGCATACGCGGCGAGCGGGCGGGGGCTTCCCTGCGCGCGACCATTTCGTTGTCGGGGTGGGGCACATCCTTACGGGCGTTCGAGGCGCACCGTCGCGTTCACCGAGTGCTCCCCGCAGATCGGCGCGCCTCGCGTCTCTTCGTCGGTCAACGGTCGCTCGACCGTGCGGAATCCGGGCGCATCGACATGCAGCACCGAGGACGCCGCCGAATCGACGCCGCCGAAGATCATGTAGCCGCCCGACTCGGCGCCGCCGTCGGGATTTGACGTCGACGTCAGCGTCGCTGCAGGTGCACCGCCGGAACGAATCGTGACGTTCGCACCGTTCACGCCGGCCCCGTCGGGATCGAGGACGGTGACGTGAACCGATGCGATGTTGGGCGGGCACGAACACGCGGACACAAGCGTGGCCGCGGAGAGCGCGACGAGGGCGCGGGCAAGATCGAGCATCGTCGAAGGGTATCGCGGCGACGGGCGTAGCCGCGACGAGCGCTAGTCGGCGCGCCGAGACCGTCGCCGACGCCGGCTCGCAAAGAATCGACACGACGTCACGCA
>CBIHQZ010001353.1:0-2291 GCA_966212315.1 uncultured Myxococcales bacterium | reverse complement strand
TCCATCGCGTTCGGCGCGTGCAGCTTCAGTCCGTTCGGCAGTTCGACGAGAGTCCCCACCCGAGCCTCCTTGGCGTACGACGAGTCGCGCGTGATCGGAGTAGACCGCCAGCGCGCAGCGCCGCAACGAGCAAATCTTTGCGAGGAGAGTGCGAGGTGAGGCAGGGGCGAGGTGAAGCGAGCGCGAGCGTGTGACTCGCGCTCACGAGAGACTCGCGATCAGTTGTACGCGTCCCAGAAGCGAGCAACGGTGTCCTTCGCGCCCGGACTCCACGTGTAGAACGAATAGGTCGTGTGCGAGGCGAGGCCGTTGCGCTGATTGCGGTAGTCCGAGATCTGCGCGTCGAGCATCGACTTCATCGAAACGCCCGCATACACCGCGTGGATGTGACGGACTTCGCCGCACGGCCATCCGTCGTGGCACGGGTTGCGATAGAACGCCGCGTAGCCCGCCCACCCGAGATTCTGGAGCACGTCACGAATGTGCGCGTCGCTCCAACCCGAGGCACTGAGGTCGACGGCTGCTGTGTACGCGAAGCCTTCCGAGGTTCCGTCCTGCGCGTGCGAGCCTGCCGATGCAGCCGCGTTGCCGATCGTCTGCATGATGCGATCGGCCGTGATGCCGACGCTGCGGAGTGCATCCGAGGCGCGCGGCGCGAGACCCCAGCGCAACTGCGACGAGCGCTGGACGTCGAGGAAGCGGCCGCGGATCCAGCCGTTGTAGCCCTGATAACGGATGTTGTAGAAGCCGGACGTCGCGCTGGTCGCGCCCGCGAATACGTCGGTTCCCGCGGGGATCACCATGATGACCGCGCCGCTCGTCGAAGCGGTCCGGCGGTAGTTCACGTTGCCGGTGGTGCGGTATCGCGTGCCGATCGGATGCGACGCGGTGATCTCGTCGGTCGCCGTCGAGTCGTCGAGAGGATTCAATTGCGCCGCGGGATCGTCGCCGTTCGGCGAACAGCCGACTGCGCTCGCCGATGCGAGTGCGCCCAGAAGAATCGCGCCGAGGAATCGTTGGGCGGATCGGATCGTCGCTACGGTCATGTCGTCTCCATCGGGTTGAGAGGCGAAGGGACGGCAGTGCACATGGCGGACCATCAGTGCGGAGGTCGGCGTTCGAGCGCGGAGCCCGCGGGAATCGTGCATCCGAGCCGTCGCTCGAGGGCGCAGCGCGGCAGACCGATGTCCCGCCATGGTGGGATTGTTACATCTGCCTACATGGAGACTTCACTCCCTCTGCCCGTCGCGGATGCGCCGGTCGACAATCGCGCGATGGATCGGATGGAAGTCTCGCGGCGTTCGAGGTGCGCTTCGTGAATCGTCGACGCGCGGCGGGACTCGGCGTCGCATTTGTTTTCCTCGCGGCCCTCGTCGCCTGGTTGCTGCACGCGCGCCGACACGAGGAGTCGACCGTCGAGCGCACGCGAGACCGCAACGAAGCGCGCCTCGCGGAGGATCGCCACGAATCGACCGAGGGCAGAAGCCGCGTGATCGAGACACCCGCGGAGCCCGAGCCGTCCAGCGATGCCGCCGCGACTGCCCCAGCGACACGTACGGTGCGATTGCGTGCGGGATGGGGAAGCGGCGAAGGGCAACTCGGTCGGCGTCTGTCGGCCGACGGAACGCCCGAGTCGCCGAACAGTTTCGTGGTCGATGCAGAGGGCAACGTGCTCGTGCTCGACCAGATGAATCAACGCATCCTTCGCTTCGCCGGCGACGGCGGCGCGGTCACCACGGCGGCGACGCTCGAGAGCACATCGGCGCGCGATCTCGCGGTCGCGCGCGATGGATCGATGGCGGTTCTCGATGGCAATCCCGATGCGGGAACGGTGCGCGTGATCGGTCCCGACGGACGACCGCGGGGAGAGCTTCCGCTGCGCGGTGAGAATCTCGCCGCGGACGAGCATGCAACGGGCGTCGTCGTCGACGGAGACAACGTGTACGTCGAGCGCGATCACGGCCCGCTCGTTCGGATCGGCAGCACCAACGGAACAGCCGACGGCGGGCGCACGGAGATTCCGGGGCGTCCGTCGCGCGATGGACGGCTGTATCTCAGCGGCGGCATCACCGATCCCGACCAGGGGCGTTACTGGGTGAACGTGACCGACCGCGCGACCGGCATGCATCGATACACACTCGCGTTGCACTCGGTTCTGACGTTGCGCGAGATGATGCTGCTCGACACCGATCGCGCCGGCACGATCTACGTCGCCGTGATGGGACTCACGCCCGAGACCGGCGATCACGACTCGCGCGAGAGCATTCAATTGAACTGCCTCGATCCCGAGA
>CBIHQZ010001352.1:0-2294 GCA_966212315.1 uncultured Myxococcales bacterium | reverse complement strand
CCATTGGACTCGCGCGAGCAGGTCGAGTTTCGCGCGCCATCCGCGCGGGCGTTTGCTCGGCAGCGCTTCCTCGCGAAACACCGCGTCGAGCATGACGAGCACGAGTTCGTCGTTCGACGGCACGTGCCGGTAGAGCGACATCGTCGCCACGCGCAGTTCGGTGGCCAGTCGTCGCATCGACACCGCTGCCAGTCCTTCGCGGTCCGCGATCGCGATCGCCGCATCGACGATCCGCGCTCTCGACAGATCCGGCCCCGCGACGACCGTCCCCACGCCGGGTGACGCGCGCACGAGCCCTTCTTGTTGCAACGTCGCGAGCACCTTCGTCGCGGTCGCGATCGCCACGCCCCACTTGCGCATGATCTGTCGCGCCGACGGCACGCGATCGCCGGGCTGCAGCTTTCCCGAGACGATGCGTTGGCGGAGTTCTGCAACGATGTTCGCGGCGCTCATGGTGTACTAGTACACTTTCTGCGAGGAACCATCAAAACTTGCTCGAAAAGCACGATGTACGACGTACGCTGCCGCGCATGGAACGACACGTACTGATCTCCGGCGCGAGCATCGCGGGCCCCGCACTCGCCTATTGGCTCAACCGCTACGGCTACCGCACGACCGTCGTCGAGCGCGCCCCGGCAATCCGCACCGGCGGCTATGCGATCGACGTTCGCGGCGCAGCACTCGACGTGCTCGAGCGAATGGGACTTCTCGACGAAGCCCGTCGTCGCGGGACCGACACGCTCGGCACATCGTTCGTGAACGCGCGCGGCAAGCGCACCGTGACGATGGACCGCGGCTTCGGCGTCATCGATGCGAGCGACGTCGAGATCATGCGCGGCGATCTCGCGGAGATGCTCCACCAGCACACCAAGGACGCCACCGAGTACCTCTTCGGCGATTCGATCCGCGCGATGGAAGAGCGGGCCGATGGCGTGCTCGTCACGTTCGAACGAAGCGCGCCCCGCACGTTCGACATGGTGATCGGCGCCGACGGCATGCATTCGAACGTACGCAAGCTGGCGTTCGGCGACGAAGCGCAGTTCATCCGCCATCTCGGGAGCTACATGGCGATCTTCACCGCGCCGAACAC
This sequence comes from uncultured Myxococcales bacterium, assembly GCA_966212315.1. Taxonomy (GTDB): domain Bacteria; phylum Myxococcota_A; class Polyangia; order Polyangiales; genus CBIHQZ01. The sequence continues at coordinate 1,204 of CBIHQZ010001352.1, read as the reverse complement.
ACTCGGCCTCGATCGATGGCAACTGATGCAGAACCTGCCCGGCAAGGTCGTCAGCATCAAGACCGCGCGCGGCAACGCCGAAGTGAAAGTGACCGCGTTCTACTCGTCGCCGAAGTTCGAGTACGACCATCGCGACCTCGACTCGCAACGCGAACTCGTCGCCGATGCGTTTCGCAACGACGGCTGGGAAGTGCCGCGGCTGATGGACGCGATGCGCACCGCGCCGGACTTCTATTTCGACTCGACGAGCCAGGTGCACATGGACGCCTGGTCCCGTGGGCGCGTCGCGCTCGTCGGCGATGCGTGCGGGTGCCCGTCGCCGCTCACGGGTCAGGGCAGCAGTCTCGCGCTCGTCGGCGCATACGTGCTCGCGGGCGAGATCGCACGAGCGGGTGGCGATCACGTGCAGGCCTTCGCCGCGTACGAACGCACGCTGCGCGAATTCGTGACGCGCAATCAGAAGGGCGCGAGCGACGTCGCGAAGAACTTCACCTCGACGAGCGCACTCGGGGTCTGGTGGCGCGATGTGAACTTCCGAATGATGCAGTTCGTCCCGTGGGGCGAATGGATGTTCAAGCTCTTCATGCGCGAGATCGCCGAGGCCGCGAAGGCCGTGCGCATCGACGACTACGCGATTCGCGCGCAGGCGTGACGATGGCCAGCGCGTTGCCGTTTACACGCGCGATGCGGTCGCCGTCATTCGGTGCCATGGTGATGAACCCATGGCACTCCACGACCGAGGCAACTCCCGATTCGGCCCCTTCCGGCTCGCGTCCACCGCCGGCGAAGTGCGCCGCGACGACGGCCGCTCGCCCGTGACGCTGCAGCCCGATTCGCGATGAAATCGCGAGAACACGCCGACGCAATCCGCGCCTCTCCGCCGCGGACTCCGCTTACGATGGTCGGCTGGAGGTCTCGCGATGAAACTGTCTGCACCGAAACAACTGACTTGGTTGGTGGCGCTGGTCGCTGGGGCGCTCGGCGTGATCGCGCACTATCGGATCGTTCACGTCCCGGTCGTCGGCCCGTACGCGATCGTGCTTCTCGTGGGCGCGTGGGCGCTGTTGATGCTCGCGACGTTCGTGAAAGGGCTCTGACGACGCGCTCGCGCCGCGGCGCATGACGGTCGAGTTGGAAGTGCCGGCTCTTGCGGGCGCGCACCGGTGGTGCTCCGTTTATCGAAGTGCGACCGACATCACTCCAT
>CBIHQZ010001351.1:0-2299 GCA_966212315.1 uncultured Myxococcales bacterium | reverse complement strand
GTGTTCTCGGGGTTCCGCTTCGTGCGCGGCGCGGTCGAGCGTGAGCGCCCGGTGGCGATCGTGAATCTCGGTCCCACGCGCGGTGACGAGCACGCGCGCGTGCGGGTGGAAGGCTCGGCCGGCGCGGTGATGTCGTCGCTGCGCGATGCGCTGGGGGGACGGTATTAGCTTTCTGACATTTCGCGGACCAGACGCACCGGCGCGAGCGAGCACCGGCCGGCCGTCTCCCGGGCGTTTTCGCGCGGTTTTCTCCACGCCGTGCGGCGGCGCGAGGGGGCTGCGAGAAATGACAGAAAGCTAATACCGTCCCCGCCGCGTCGCGGAAATCCGAGTGAGTACGCCGCGATGAAATGTCAGAAAGCTAATACCGTCCCCCAGGAGACCCATGCCCGACGCTTTCATCATCGATGCCGTTCGCACCCCCATCGGGAAATATCGCGGCGCGTTCGCGACCGTTCGCAGCGACGATCTCGCGGCGCACGTGATCCGCGCGTTGCTCGCGCGCGTCGCGAAAGTGCGCCCCGAACACGTCGACGAGGTGGTCTTCGGCGCGACGAATCAAGCCGGTGAAGACAATCGCAACGTCGGTCGCATGGCAGCGCTCCTCGCGGGCCTTCCCTACGAGACGACCGGCGTGACGGTGAACCGCCTGTGCGGCTCGGGGCTCGAGGCGGTGCAGTACGCGGCACGCGCGATCTGGTCGGGTGAGCGCGATGTGGTGATCGCTGGTGGTGTCGAGAACATGACGCGGGCGCCGTTCGTGATGGCGAAGACCGCGGAGGCGTTCGAGCGCACCCCGCCGGCGACCTACGACACGACGCTCGGCTGGCGCTTCCAGAATCCCGCGATGGCGCAGCGATTCCCGCTGGAGTCGATGGGCGAGACGGCCGAGAACGTCGCCGACAAATTCGCGATCACGCGCGACGCGCAGGACGCGTTCGCGCTTACGAGTCAGCAGCGCGCCGGGCGTGCGTGGGAGAAGCGCGCGTTCGATCGCGAGATCGCCGCCGTCGAGATTCCGCAGAAGAAAGGCCCGGCGGTCACCGTCGATCGCGATGAATCGCCGCGCCCCGACACGACGCCCGCTGCACTTGCGAAGCTCCCCGCTTCGTTCCGCAAGAATGGCACGGTCACCGCGGGCAACAGCTCGCCGCTGAACGACGGTTCGGCCGCGGTACTGCTGGCGAGCGAAGCGTTCGTGAAGGCGAACGGACTCACGCCCATCGCGCGCGTGGTGGCGAACTCGGTCGCGGGCGTGGAGCCCGGACTCATGGGGCTCGGGCCGATTCCGGCGGTGCGCAAGGTCCTCGCACGCGCGGGGCTCGCGGTGAAGGACATCGATACGTTCGAGTTGAACGAAGCGTTCGCGGCCCAGGCGCTGGCGTGCGTGCGCGAACTCGGGCTCGATCCCGAACGCGTGAATCCCGATGGCGGCGCGATCGCGCTCGGGCATCCGATCGGTTCGTCGGGCGCGCGCATCGTCGCGACGCTGGTGCATCGCATGGCACGCGAAGGGCACAAGCGCGGTGTTGCGTCGTTGTGCATCGGCGTGGGGCAGGGGATCGCGTCGGTGTTCGAGCGGGTGTAGGGGGGGCTCAGGCCCCGGAACCACCGCGATCCATCACGAGTCGTCCGTAGGCGCCGTCCGCGCGGCGCTCGAGCCATCTGCGCCGCAGCGCGCGGAGTACGCGGTGCGGCCACGCGCGCGGAGCGAGCACGAATGACGCCGCGGGCTCGGATCCGCGGACCGCGACGCGCCACAGCGCAATGCCGCGCGATTGCCACGCGAGCAGCACCGGTTCGAGATCGTCTGCGATCGCCTCGGTGATCACCAGCGCTTGTCGGATGCCATGCGCGAACAGCGTGTCCGGGGAGGGAAAGTCGGTCTCGTGCTCGGCGCCGGCGTGCTCGTGCTCGGCGCGCTGGCGAACATCGTCCTCGCGCTCGCGGGCCATGGCGGGTCGATCGTGCTCGGCCTCGAAATGCTGGGTGGCGCACTCGCGGCGATGAGCGTCACCGCGCTCATTCGCGCGTTCATCACCGGTTGCACCGATCCGGCCTGAAACGCTCGGTCTTCGCGACAGATCCGCGCTACGACGATGCCCACGCCGTGTGATCGAGCGTGTACTCGCCGAGCAAACGCTCGCTGCCGTCGACTCGCGCCGGTGGGGTGTCGCGACGAAGGGGGGCGTTACAAAGAAATCGCGGGCGCCAACATCGCGGGAAAATGCGCTGCATCGGAACCGCGGCACCGTCGAACGTTGCGCGCGCGGAGTCGCATTGCAGCAGGCCTCCGACG
>CBIHQZ010001350.1:0-2302 GCA_966212315.1 uncultured Myxococcales bacterium | reverse complement strand
CATCGAGACGCGCCTCCGCGCGAGTCGGGACTACAGCCCCATCAACTTCGCCACGTAGTAGCGAAGCGTCTCGGTCGTTCCACCGCCGATGCGGAACAAGCGCTGATCGCGCCATGCGCGCGCGATGCGATACTCCTCGATGTAGCCCCAGCCACCGTGGAACTGCATCACCTGGTCGGCGACTTCGCTGATCACGTCGCCCACGAAGATCTTCGCCATCGAGATCAGCTTCGTCGTCTCGAACGAGATGGGCTCGTGCCGCACGTACTTCTCGTCGTTGTACAGCTCGCACGCGCGGTACGTGAGCGCCTGGCCTGCTTCGATCTTCGTCGCGAGATCGACGAATTTGTGCTGCCACACTTCGCGCTTGATGATCGGCTTGCCGAACGCGATGCGATCGCGCCCGTAGTTGATGCCTTCTTCGAGGGTGAGCCGCGCACCCGACACGCTGGTCGCCGAGCCGATGAGTCGTTCGCTCTGGAAGTTCTGCATGAGGTACTGGAACCCCATGCCCTCTTCGCCGAGCAGGTAGCGCTTCGGCACACGCACGTTGTCGAAGAAGAGTTCGGCGGTGTCGCTCGACCAGTTGCCGACCTTCTTGAGCTTCTTCGAAACCTGGAAGCCTTTGAGGTTCGTCGGCACGAGGATGATCGAGATGCCCGCGTGGCCCGCCTCGGGGTTCGTCTTGCACATGAGCGTCACGAAGTCCGCGCGCGTGCCGTTCGTGATGAAGGTCTTCTGCCCGTTGATGATGTAGTCGTCGCCGTCCTTGCGCGCGGTGGTGCGCAGGCCGGCAACGTCGCTGCCGGCGCCGGGTTCGCTCACGCCGAGCGCCGCGATCTTCTCGCCGCGCAGGGCGGGCTTGAGGAACTCTTCGATCTGATCTTTGGTGCCGAGATCACCGATGCACGGCGTCGCCATGTCCGACTGCACGAGCAGCGCCATCGGCACGCCCGCCGAGCCGCAACGTGGCAACTCTTCGGCCTTTGCCATCGAGAACCAGTAGTCGCCGCCGCCGCCGCCCTGCTCTTCGGGATAGTGCGCGCCGAAGATCCCGAGTTCGCCCGCGCGCGTGAACACCCAGCGCGGGAACAACTCGTCCTCTTCCCACTCGTCCATGTGCGGCGCGAGTTCCTTCTCGCAGAAGTTACGAACCGTCTTGCGGAACATCTCGTGCTGCTCGGTGAAGTACGACGGCATCGGCGTGGCTCCCTGTTCGCGCTGCGAATCACATCGACTCGCGACGGAATGAATGGCCATTCAGTTCTAGACCGCTGCGCGTCGCGTGACAACAGCGCCGCTCACGTTGGGGATCGGAAGGGTGTGGGAGCGAGAGAAGCGAGTGCGAGGTGGGACTAATGCGTGGTCGGGGTGCTGCCGGTGAAGTCGACGACGCCGCTGTGGCGCTCGACCTGCCCGATCAGCTGGATCGTGCCGCGCGCGAGCGTGCGCGAACCGCGCGCATCGTTGACAGTGAGCACGCCTTCGTAGCGTTCCATCGGCTCGAATTGCCCCGGCGCACGACGCAGCGTCGTGGTGTGGAAGAAGATCGAGTCGGTCGGGTTGCCGAGCGCGATCGGCTCGTTGCTCACGTACACGCCCGGGCCGCCGCGCTCCACGTGGAACCACGAGAGCGTGACCTCGGCGGCGTTCGGCGCGCGCGCGAAGAACGCCATGAAGTTCACGTGCCACATGTGCTGTGCGACGTCTTCGTTGTAACTCGTCGCGCGATTCGAGTTCGCCCAGCCACGGATGTTGCCGACCATCTCGCGCGGCGGACGACGCGTGACGAACACGATCGAGCCACCTCCGCGTCCCTGACCGAACGCGACGCCGCCACCGACGACGAGCGCGAGCGCAGAGAGAACCAGTCCCCAACGAGTCCAGCGGGCCGCGAGTCGACGCATCATGAACGAAACCTCCTCGAGCGATTGAATGGCGAGTGTAGTGGCACCGTCTCTACTGGCGCAAAGGACTTGTCGACGCGCGCCACTCGGTTGGCGCCGCGGCAGAGCCATGCATTTTGCGCGGGGAAACGGGCTCGAAACTCAGAGCACGATCGTGCGCCGGCCTTCGACGATCACCCGGTGCTCGAGATGCGCACGCACCGCGCGCGCGAGCACCACGCGCTCGACGTCGCGACCGAGCCGCACCATTTCGTCGGGCGAGTGCGCATGCGAAACGCGCGCGACGTCCTGCTCGATGATCGGGCCCTGATCGAGATCGCGCGTCGCATAGTGCGCCGTCGCGCCGATCAACTTCACGCCGCGCGCATACGCCTGGTGATACGGCTTCGCGCCCT
>CBIHQZ010001349.1:0-2304 GCA_966212315.1 uncultured Myxococcales bacterium | reverse complement strand
CGTCGCGCAGGTGCGCGCACCGCGTTCGCGCAAGGTGTACGTGCGCGTCGAGCCCGACATCGGCGAGCAGGCGCAGGTCGACTGGGGCTCGTTCGGCGCGATGCGCGTCGGCACGTGCCAGCGACCGCTCTACGCGTTCTCGATGGTGATGAGCTGGTCGCGCGCGATCTACGTCGACTTTTCGTTCGACATGAAGATGGAGACGTTCTGCGCGATGCACCGCCGCGCGTTCGAAGCGTTCGGCGGCGTGCCGAAGAAGATCCTCTACGACAACCTCAAGTCCGTCGTGCTGCACCACATCGGCAGCACGGTGCAGTTCAACCCGCGCTTTCTCGCGTTCGCGTCGCACTACCTCTTCGAGCCGAATGCCGCGCCGGTGCGCTATCCGGAAGCGAAGGGACGCGTCGAAGCGTCGATCAAGTTCCTTCGCTCGTCGTTCTTCTACGGCCGGTCGTTCTCATCACTCGCCGACGTCCGCGAGCAAGTCGCGCAATGGCGCGAGCAGACCGCCAACGCGCGCCTGCACGCAACGACGCGCGAGCGGCCGCGCGATCGTCTGCTCGTCGAGCGCACGCGGCTGCGCAAGCTTCCCGACCATCCGTACGACTGCGAGTACGTCGAGCCGCTCATCGTGTCCAAGGAGGCGCGCGTTCGCTTCGATGCCAACTCGTACTCCGTCCCGCACAAGCTCGTGGGACAGACCGTTCATCTGCGCGCCGACGATCGCACCGTGCGCGTGGTGCATGCCGGCGAGACCGTCGCGCAACACGCACGATGCTGGGAGCGACGTCGCGCGATCGAGGATCCCGCCCACCTCGAAGCGCTGCTCGCGCGTCGCACCGGTGCGCAAGGACCGAAGCGTCGTGAGCGACTCGCGGAGCTGTCGCCGCAAGCGCGCTTGTATCTGCAGGAGGTCGCGCGTCGCCGCATCGACCTCGAATCCGAGACACAGAAGCTGCTGCGCCTGTGTGCGTCGTATGGCGATCACGACGTTGCACTCGGCATGGCCGCGGCGCTCGCCGCGAGGACTATCGGCGCGCGCTACGTGCGCACGTTGATCGACCAGGACCGCCATCGGCGCGGGGTCGGCGAGCCGCCCGAACCGATCGTCACCGGCAATGCCGCCGTCGACGCGATGACCGTCGAACCACACGCACTGGAGACCTACGATGCCCTCTTCGAAACCAAAGCCCGCAACGACGACAACGGTAGCGATGAAGCCTGAGGACGACGAGCACGACGCTGGCACCGAGCACGAGCGCGGCGATCGCATCATGCTCGCCGACGTCGCGACCACGCTCTCGCTCGCGGAAGTTCTACGCGCACTCGGTCTTCCGCACGCGTCGCAGATCCTCGATGTCGCAATGCAGAAGGCCATCGGCCGCAACGACTCACCGACCGGCCTTCTCGATCACTTGATGCGCGAGGAATTGCGCGTACAGCTCGACTCGCGCGCAAAGCTGGCGCTCAAGCGTTCGCGCATCTTTCCGCTCACGACAATCGACACGTTCGACTTCGACTACCCCGATGCGATCGATCGCGCGACCGTCGCGCGCGCGGCGACTCTCGACTTCGTGCGAGACAAGACGAACTGCGTGTTCGTCGGTCCGTCAGGCGTCGGTAAGACGCATCTGTCGAATGCCATCGGACAGCTTGCGTGTTTGCGCGGGCATCGCGTGCGATTCGTCGTCGCAGCGGACCTGGTCAACGACCTCGTTGCCGCGCAGGCGCGCGGCACGCTGCAACGACGACTCTCGGTATGGGAGGCACCCGAACTGCTGTTGGTCGACGAACTCGGATACCTCGCGATGGATTCGAAGCAGGCCGACCTGCTCTATCAAGTCTTCAATCGTCGCTACCAGCGTGCGTCGACGATCGTCACGACGAACCTTCCGTTCAAGGACTGGGGAACGCTGTTTCACAACGCCGCTGCCGCATCGGCGGTCGCCGATCGGCTCGTGCACAAGGGCTTGCTCGTGAGAATCACGGGAAAGAGCCGGCGCTCCGAACAACAAGTGTCATGACTCGCTCGCGCTCGGCATCGTCGTGGCCGACCCGCACCGATCTCGAGAACGCGCCGGCGCTCGCGACGCTCGCGGTACTCCACGACACGCTCGGACTGCTCGGCGGGGTGCTCTGCGCCATGCATCCTGAACTCCTCGCAGTCGATGCCGATGACGACGACGCGGCACGCCGGCATGCGGGGGCAACGATCGCGGCGCAGAGGTTGCTGGTGGTCGCGGAGAGCGCGCTCGATGCCATCGACGCGTATCGCGCAGCCGTCAAACCGTTGCCAGGATCCTC
>CBIHQZ010001348.1:0-2304 GCA_966212315.1 uncultured Myxococcales bacterium | reverse complement strand
GAGACTACTGACACCTACACCCCGCGACCTTTGCCTTCATGGTCGCCTCCCCGAAAAAGCCATGCAAAACACCTCTTCGCAGGCCGCTCCCACGAGCGGCCAAGTGATCGCCGGGAAATTCTTGGTCGAACGTCTGCTTGGTGAAGGCGGGATGGGCTCGGTGTTCCAGTGCGTGCACTCGTGGACCGGGCGCCGCGTGGCCGTGAAGCTGTTGCGCCGCGATCTCGCCGCGCGCCAGGACATCGTCGAGCGCTTCCTTCTCGAGGCCCGCTCGGCCACGCGGGTCGCGCATCCGGCCATCGTCGAAGTGCTGGACATGGGGCAGGACCCGGCCGACCCGGCGCAGTACTTCATCGCGCAAGAGTTCCTCGAAGGCGAGACGCTGCGCGACCGGCTCGATCGTCAGGGTCGCCTGACCATTCGCGAAGCCCTCGCGATCCTCGCCCCGGTGCTGGGCGCGATCGAAGCGGCGCACCGTTGCGGGATCGTTCATCGCGACATCAAGCCCGAGAACATCTTTCTCTGCCGCACCGCGCAGGGCGACGCGCCGAAGGTGATCGACTTCGGGATCTCGAAGTGGCTCGACGGCGGGGATCCGCTGGCGCAGCAGCAGCGCACGCAGATCGGCGAGGCGATCGGCACGCCGTCGTACATGTCCCCGGAACAAGTGCGCGGCGACATCGCGCTCGATACGCGCACGGACCTCTGGTCGCTGGGCGTGGTGCTCTACGAGTTGCTCGCCGGTCAGCCGCCGTTCGAGGCCGCGACGTTCAACCTCGTCATGCTGCGCGTGATGTCGGAAGACCCGGCGCGGATCGAGACCGTGGTGGAAGGGCTTCCGGCGAGCCTCGGCGATCTGGTGCATGCGCCGCTGCAGCGCGATCGCGAGCAGCGGGTCGCATCGGCCGCACAGTGGTTCGATGCGATGACCGCGTGGGCCGCGGCAAACGATGCCGAACTGGCGGAGATGCTGACCGCGCTCGGTTCGCAGTTCGTGCCGGGCCGCGAGGTGCGTCCGGTCTCGGGTCGCCCGCGTCCGCTCTCGATGCCGCCCGCGAATGGCGCGACGTCGACGCCCGCACCCGCGACGGCCGCGCGCACGCCGATGCCTTCGCCCGGTGCGACGCTCGCGACGACGCCGCGACCCGCGAGCAGCAGCACGCCCGCGCCCGCGTACCCATCGCCGACCTCGACGCCGCGATTGACCCCCGCGCAAGCCCACGCGCAGACGCAACTCGGATGGGTCACGCCGACGCCCAGCGCGACACCGCGTGCGGGCAAGAGCACCGTCGCTGCACTGTCGCTGGTGGGCGTGCTCGCCCTCGTCGCGGCCGGTGGGTTCGCGCTCCGTTCGCGTGGAAACGACGGCGTGCACAGCGCGGCCGCGAGTACGAATCCCGCGTCGGTCGGGTCGCCGGTGACGTCGATCGCGACGCCTCCGCTGGTGGCCCCGCTTGCGCCCGTTGCACCCGCGACGAGTGCGCCCGCGGCGCCGTCGAATGCCGTCGACCCGACGCACGCAGCGAACGCGCCTGCCACCCCACGCAACACCGCCAACGCGCCCGCTCGCACGCGCACCCCGCGCGCCGCGACGTCCGCGCCCGCCCCGCACCACGGGCTCCGCCCCGCCACGGATTACCCGGGCGAGTGACTCACGTTTCCACGGCAGGGTCGTAGCGCGCGACATGTCGCGTCGCTCGCGGCCCCTGATTGCGTCGACGATCCGTTCAGCACCACCGAGACCGCCATGAAGACCACGTTTGCCCGACTCGCTCCGCTTTCGTTCGCCCTCGCATTCGCCGCGAGTGCGCCGATCAACGCGCACGCACAGACGCGCAGCAACACGCCCGCGTCGGTCGATGCTCGCGCGCAATACCAGGCCGGCGTGCAAGCGCTCGAGCAGGGCCGCTACGCCGACGCGATGGTCGCGTTCGAAGCGTCGTACCAGGCGCGCCCGGTGCCGATCGTGCTCTACAACCTCGCGCTCACCTACCGTGGACTGGGACGCACTCGCGCCGCCATCGACGCGTTCGAACGCTATCTCGCGCGCCCGGAAGCGAACGCGCCGCGCGATCGGATCGAAGCGGTGAACACCGAGCTGCCGCGCCTGCGTGCCTCGCTCGCGCGCATCGTGGTGATCGCACCCGGAATCACCGATCGCGTGATGCTCGACGATCAGGACGCGGTGACCCCCGGTCAGGAGATCGCGGTCGATCCGGGACGGCACCGGTTGGAAACGCACGCGGCCGACGGCTCGGTGATCCGTCGCGACGTGACGCTCGCAGCGGGCGCGAGCGAGCGCAT
>CBIHQZ010001347.1:0-2306 GCA_966212315.1 uncultured Myxococcales bacterium | reverse complement strand
GCGCCAGCCCCGCAGCGTTTGACGGCCGAAATGAATCATCCGGGTTCAGCCGCCCGCGCCATCCCCGATCCCCCCCCACGCCACCAACGACTCGAGCCCCTCTCTCGACGACGCCTGCGTTCGCGGGAATCGCGGTGGCGTCGGAGGGAGAGGGGCGCGCGGCAGCGGGGGTGAGGTCAGTCCGCTCTCAGTCTTCCGCCGCGTCGCTGCGACGACCGCGCTTGCTGCACTCGAGGATCTTCTTCCTCACGCGCACCGAGCCGGGCGTCACTTCGACGAGTTCGTCCTGATCGATCCACTCCATCGCGGTCTCGATCGTGAGCGCCTTCGGCGGTGCGAGAAGTACGTTCTCGTCCTTGCCGTGGTTGCGCACGTTCGAGAGCTTCTTCTCGCGAATGGCATTCACGTCGGTGTCGTTCGGACGATTGTGCTCGCCGACGATCATCCCCTCGTACACGGCGGTTCCCGTGCCGATGAAGAACACGCCGCGCGGCTGCAGGTGGAACAGCGCATACGGCGTCGCCACGCCCGCTCGGTCCGCCACGATGCCGCCGTTCACACGACGCATCATCGGACCTGCCCACGGCTGCCATCCGTGGAACTGCGTGTTCAACAAGCCCATGCCGCGAGTCGCGGTGAGGAATTCGCCGCGGAACCCGATGAGTGCACGCGACGGCACTTCGTACTCGACGCGCGCGCGACCGAAGCCCGGGTTGCTCATGCGAACCATGACACCGCGGCGCTCGCCGAGTCGCTGCGTGACGACGCCCACGTAGTTGTCGGGGATGTCGCAGATAACGAGTTCGACCGGTTCGCTGAGCTGCCCGTCGATCTCCTTCGTCACGACCTCGGGATTGCCGAGCGAGAGTTCGTAGCCTTCGCGACGCATCGTCTCCGCGAGAATCGCGAGTGCGAGTTCGCCGCGGCCGTACACCAGGAACTGGTCCGCGGTCTCCGTGTCTTCCACGCGCACCGCCGGATTGCGACGGATCTCGCGCTGCAGACGATCACGGATCTGACGCGACGTGAGGAACTTGCCGCCGTCCTTGCCCGCGAACGGCGAGGTGTTCACGCCGAAGCGCATCTTGATCGTCGGCTCTTCGACGGAGATACGCGGCAACGCGCCGGGGTTGAGAAGGTCGGTGAGCGTGTCGCCGATCTCGATCTCGTCGATGCCCGAGATCGCGAAGACCTCGCCAGGACCGACATCCGCGGTGCGACGACGCGCGAGGCCTTCGAAGCTGAAAAGGTTCGAGACCTTTCCTTCCTTCATGCCTTTGCTCGTCAGCACGCCGATCTTGTCGCCCTCTTTCATCACGCCGTCGACGACGCGACCGATCGCGAGACGGCCGACGTAATCGTCCCACTCGAGCGAGGTGACGATCGCGCGCAGCGGCGCTTCGGCATTGCCCTTGGGTGCGGGGACGCGCGCGATGATGGTCTCGAGCAGCGCCTTGAGATCTTTCGTCTCGTCTTCGAGCTTGAGCTTCGCGATGCCGAGCTTTCCGATCGCGTACAGCACCGGGAAGTCCGCCTGCTCGTCGCTCGCTTCGAGATCGCAGAACAGATCGAACACTTCGGTGAGCACCTCTTCCGGGCGCGCATCCTGACGGTCGATCTTGTTGATCACGACGATGACCGGGTAGCCGAGTTCGAGCGCCTTCCGCAGCACGAAGCGCGTCTGCGGCAGCGGGCCTTCCGCGGCATCGACGAGGAGCAGCGCGGCGTCCGCCATCATGAGCGTGCGTTCGACTTCGCCACCGAAGTCCGCGTGTCCAGGGGTGTCGACGACGTTGATCTTGTACTCGCCGAACTTCACCGACGTGTTCTTCGCGAGAATCGTGATCCCGCGCTCGCGCTCGACCATCTCCTCGTTGGCGCGGAAAACGCCGGTCTGGCGGAGCATCATGTCGACGAGCGTGGTCTTGCCATGGTCGACGTGGGCGACGATGGCGACGTTGCGGAGCTTGGACTGCGGGATCATTTCGTTCGGTCTCGAAGGGTGAAGCGTTCGACCAGGAAGGGCGAAGCGCGCGGGGGGTAGCACGCGAAAGATTGCGTGTCACTGCGATACGGCCATCCCGCGGGGAGAGTTTCGTCGTGCGTAGCCGATTACGCTCGGCGGTGAGGGCGACGGGGCCAGCAGCGGCCTCGCGAGGGCTACACGGCGAGGTGGCCCCGGCCGCGTAGCGCACGTTAGCGCGACGGATGGTCGGAGTGCCCCACGGTGACGGCGGCGCGTCAGCGGCAGCGATTCGAGTGCCGCGCTGCGACGACGGATGCGTGGTCATCGGCTAGTCCGAGTG
>CBIHQZ010001346.1:0-2309 GCA_966212315.1 uncultured Myxococcales bacterium | reverse complement strand
GCGTTCACTCGGTGCATCGGCACTGCGCGCGTTCGCAATCGGCGTACTCGGCTTCGCACTGCCGTGGACCGTGTTCACGGCGTGGACCGCCGGCGTTCCCGAGATGCCGTGCGTTGCGTGGATGTTGGCGTGCGCGTTCTTTCTCGTTCGCGCCGGTGGTGATGCGCGAGAGATCCCCGTGCGCGATGCGGCGCTCGCCGGACTGTGCGCGACACTGGCATGCGGCCACCGCTACGAAGCGTGGTTCGCCACCGCGGGGTTCTCGCTCGTCGTGCTGGCGCGCGCACCTCGACGCGCAGCACTCGCGTTCGTCGGAAGCGCCGCGTTGTTTCCCCTCGCGTGGCTCGCGATCAATGCACATCGCACCGGCGACGCACTCGACTTCGTGCATCGCGTCGTACGCTATCGAAGCGCGATCGAGCCGGCGCAACGCCCCGCGCGCGCGGTCGCACGAGTGCTCGCAGAGATCGCCCTCGGATGCGGCTTCACCGTCGCCGCGGGCATCGTCGGCGGACGACGCGCGGGTTCACGCGGCGCGTTGCTGAGCGCGGGCGCGATCGCGGTCGTCGCGGGCGCGTGCCTCACCGAATGGCGCGGCGGCGGGGCGACCCATCACGCGGCGCGCACGTGGCTCATCGCGTTGTGGTTGCTCTCGCCGTTGGTTACGGGCGTCGTGCGCAGCGAACGGGTCTTCGCGCTCGTCGTCGCCGCTGCATTGCTCCAGCAAACGATCGCGTGGCGAATGCTTCCGCGTAACGTCGACGCGAGTGCGGTGGCAGCAGGACGCATCGCCGGCGAGCAGGTGCGCTCGAGTGGTGGGTGCTATGCCATCGAAGCCGCGCGCCTCGATTTTCTTTGGGTCGAACTCGCATCCGCGAACCCGGCTGCCGCGCGCGTGGATCGCGTCTACGGCGCACCCGCGTCGGACGAAGCGCGATGGGGCGAGAACGTCGCGCACTGCCCGGTCGCGGTGGTCTCGTCGCCCGCGCGGATCGAGCGCCTTCGCGCCGATGGCTACCGCGCGGTGTTCGCGTCGAACGCGTGGACCGTGCTGGCCCGCTGAGCGCGGCGGTTCAGTGTTCGACCGTGCACGTCGCGTCACGCAGCACGTTGTCGGCGATCGCATGACCGCTGAGCCGTCCGTCGCGCGCGAGCGACACTGCGAGATGCAGCGGCTCGTGTCGCTCCGTCGCGCCCTCGACCCAGTGAAGCGCTCCCCACGTCAGCGCGCGAAGACACATCGAATCGTCCGCGCGAACGACCACGCGCTCCGAACGAATCCCCGCGCGCAGTCCTTCGGTCGCGGCGCCGATGCGAATCGAGCCCCACGTCCCGAGCCCGTCCGAGGCCAGCTCCATGCTCCCGGCCGCGCGCCCGTCGTCGCTCGCGGTGCAGGCGGGCATCGCGTCGTGCGTGGGCCAGCCGCGACCGATCACGGTGCGATCGCCGGTCGCGGGATGAAACTCGAAGTGACGTTCGTCGTCGCGTCGGAACACTGCCAGTCCGATTCGATCGCCGAGTCGCGCGAGCACGCGCTGCGGACGGCTCACGTCCCACCCGTACGCGCGCACCACTTCGATGCGGTCGTGCGCGTCGATACGAAGAATCACGTCGGCAAGTGATTCGACCTTCGTCTCGAGCGCCACCTGCACGACCACCGAACCATCGCGCATCGCGAGTGCCGCGCGACCGCGCAGCCGCAATTGATTGCGACTGACGGTATGGAAGAACGACTCGAACGGGATCACGCGTGGCGCCGCGTTCGGGCGCGCGATCACGAGTTGCGTGCAAGTCGAACCGATGTCGTTGAAGTCGGCGCAGCGTTGCCCGATGAAGCGTGTTCGAGTCGTGAGCAATGGCGCGAGTTGCACGGCGCCGTAGTGATCGACAGCGAGGTCGGTGACGAGTGGAAAGTGCGTCGCGCGCGCAGTCGCTTCGAACGGTCCGCGCGCATCGACGCCGTACCAGACCACGCGTCCGTCGAGTCCGCCGCTGGCAGGAAGACTCGCGTCGGTGAGATCGACCCAGCCATCCTCGGAGTAGCTTCGTACCGCGAGATCGGGAGGACCGACCGGCGCGGATGCGAGCGGACGCGAGGCGCCCTGCATTTCGCATCGCACGTTGGCGCCGAGCACGTGGAACGACGGAAGCGGGCTTCGCGCGTTGCCCGGCGCAGCGTGTTGCGCGTCGAGTGCAGGAGTCGCGGCGGCGACCGGGCCCCAGAAGACGAGCCCCGCGAGGGCGCATCCGTGGGGGCTGCACGTGACCTCGGCGTCATTGCCCTGGAAGAGTTCGGTGGTGACGTCGTC
>CBIHQZ010001345.1:0-2313 GCA_966212315.1 uncultured Myxococcales bacterium | reverse complement strand
CGTGTCACTCGGAAGCCGACACCATCCGCTCGCTGAAGCGCGCGATGGCGGGGATGCGCGAGTCGCGCGGGGCATCGCAGCCGCTGCGTGCGCGGATGCTCGCGGCGCTCGAGCAGGAAGATCTGACAAACGGTGCCGAGGCGGCCGTCGCGCGCAAGCGACGTCACGCGAGTGGCTTCGTGCTGGCGGGCGCGGCGCTCGCCGGGGCGATCCTCGTGACCGGCCGCCATACGCCGACCACCACGAGTGATCTCCAGGTCGCCGGCGCAGGGATGTTCCCGTCGGTGCTCGAGGACATCGCATCGCGACATGCGCGAGATCTTCCGGTGGAAGTCCGAGCGAGCCAGCCCGATCAGGTGGCGAACTTCTTCCGCGGCCGACTCGACATTCCGGTGCGGCCGGTGCTCTTTCGCAACGTGCAGGCGCAACTCGTCGGCGCGCGCATCTCGAACGTGCGGGATCACATGGCCGCGGCGCTCTTCTATGACGTCGCAGGTCGTCGCGTGACGGTCTTCGTCTTCGACGGATCGCTGTTGCCGAAGCAACCGTCGGGGCCCGTGTACCGCACGGTGGTGAACAATCATCAGGTCTTCGTCGGCAACGCGCACGGATACACGGTGGCGTTTTCCGAACACGATGGCGTCGGCTACGCGGTCGCGAGCGATCTTCCGCCGCAGGACGCGATTCGCATCGTTTCGCAAGCCGAGATCGAATAGCCAGCCCGGCTGCAATCCTGGCGCATTCACATACACTGCGGTGACAGGGCGCAGCGCATGTTGTTCGCACGGGTTACGAACGTACGGACGGCGTGCGATCTCCCTTTTGTCATGCCGCCTCACGCAAGCAGCCGCTCCTGGCAAATCCTCGTCGTCGACGACGATGGCGACGTGCGTGAAATCCTGCGCGACTGGCTCATCGCGGAAGGATTCGAGGTGGACGTCGCGTGCGACGGGATGGAAGCGCTCAACCGCGCCGACACCCTCGCGATGGATGCAATCGTCTGCGACCTCGATATGCCTCGGCTGCACGGCATGGATCTCGTGCGGCGCCTGCGGCGGCGCGGGGCGAACATGGTCGTGGTGATCGTGTCGGGTCGATTCGACCTGCTCGCGAACGCGCGCGATCTCGGTCACGTTTACGCGATGGCCAAGCCGTTCTCGCCCGAGCATCTGGTTCGTACGCTGCGCGAAGCCCTCGAGGGCCGAAGCTGACGTCGCGTGCACGTCGCGTTATGACGTCGCGATGAGCGGGACGCGTGTCGTCGAGCCGATCGCCCACGTTGTTGACGATCCCGAGTGCGGCCGGGCGCTCTCGGTGCCCGGATTCGTCACCGCGCACTCGCACGCATTCCAACGTGCGCTGCGCGGAGCGACGCAGCGACCTGCCTCGGCGGCGGGAACGTTCTGGTCGTGGCGCGACGCGATGTACCGCCTCGCCGAATCACTCACGCCGGATACGATCGGCGCGATCTCACGGCGTGCATTCGACGAACTCGCACGAGCCGGTGTGGTCGCCGTCGGAGAGTTCCATTACGTGCACCACGGGCCCGATGGAACGCCCTATGCCGAACGGACGATCCTCGCGGACGCCGTGATTCGCGCGGCGCTCGATGCGGGGCTGTCGATCTCGCTGCTGCGTGTCGCGTATGCGCGCGGCGGCGCGGGGCGAGAACCCGAAGGCGCGCAACGACGTTTCTGCGATCGCGACGCGGACGCGGTGCTGCGCGATGTCGACCTGCTTCGCACGCGCTGGCGCGACGATCCGCGTGTTCGCATCGGCATCGCACCGCACTCGGTGCGTGCGGTGCCGCGTCCGTGGATCGAGTCGCTGCATGCGCACGCACGCGCGCACGCGCTGCCGTTCCACATGCACGTTGCCGAACAGCAGGGCGAGATCGATGCATGCCTCGCGGAGCATGGTCGGCGCCCGGTCGAACTTCTCGCCGACGCTGGCGTGCTGGACGAGCGGTTCTGTGCGGTGCACGCGACGTTGCTGGCGTCACACGAGGCGCGGCTCCTCGGCGAGGCGAGGGCGATCGCGTGTGTGTGCGCGACGACCGAGCGTGATCTCGGCGACGGCCTTCCGGACATCAGTACGCTGCGTGCGAATCGCGTCGCGCTGTGCGTCGGAATCGACAGTCACGTGGTCACCGATCACGTCGAAGAGATCCGCGCGCTCGAGACGCACGAACGATTGCGGACGCGCCGTCGTGTGACGTTCACGAGCGACGTGGAGGGACGCACGCCCGCCGAGCAGCTTCTCGTCGAAGGAAGCGTGGTGGGCGCTCGCGCGATCGGGTTCGCGGCTACGGAA
>CBIHQZ010001344.1:0-2313 GCA_966212315.1 uncultured Myxococcales bacterium | reverse complement strand
ATCCCCGGCGGTTATGCGGTCCATGGCGATGCCGCACTCGGGCTGCAATACGGACTCACGCACCTGCTCGAAGCGCACGGCTATCGATTCTTTCATCCGTACAGCTGCCACGCGCCCGCCGACCCTGCCACCGCGACGGTCGATGCCACCGTCTTCGATCACGACTTCATCCCGGAGCAGCGCCGGCGCGGCATCCAACTCCACACGCTCCATCCGATCGAAGGGCTCGCGTTCTGGACGCCCGGTCCCGAAAAGCTTCAGCAGGCGCGCGCGATCCTCGATTGGACCATTCGCAACCGCGGCAATTTTCTGCAGATCGTCGCGCTCGACAACATTCAATCGAACGCCGAGACGTGGCGGCCGCACATGCGCGCGCTCCTCGACGAAGCCCACGCGCGTGGCGTTCGCATGGGCGTGAACATCCAACTCTTCGGCACGAGCAATCTCCAGCACGCGTTCGATCTGCTCGAGTCCGCCAACGATCCGAACGCGCGCGACACGATGCGTGCGCGGCTTCACATCCTGCTCGACAACATGCCGTTCGACTCGGTGTGCCTCACGTTCGGTGAGTTCAGCGGCGTCGATCCCGACGTGTTCATCAACAGCGTGAACATGGTCAGTGACGTTCTCGACGAGGTCGCACCCGGCATCGAGATGACGACCGCGATCCACGTCGGCAACTATCCCGATCTGCGGATCACGTACCGCGGCGAGTCGCTGCTCTATTACTTCCTGGTGAAGTTCGCGAACCCGCGGATCGTGCCGTGGATCCACACGGTTATGTACTACACGCTCTTCGACGACGCGGGCGGCGCGTACCTGCACGACGAGTTCACCGAGCATCGCGAGTACCTGCTCTCGCGACTGCACGACCGTCAGTCGGTCGGCTACTTCCCCGAGAGCGCGTACTGGGTCGCGTTCGACAACTCGGTGCCGCAGTACCTCCCCGTGTACATGCGCTCGCGATGGCGCGACATGAGCGAGATCCGCCGCGCCGCGCGCGCGCAGGGTGGCGACGAACTGCAAGATCACATGATCTTCTCGTCGGGATTCGAGTGGGCCTACTGGCAGACCGATGCGTCGGTGCTGCGGATGGGTTTCCACCTTCCCGATCGCTGGAACGAGCCCGTCGAAGAGATGTTCGCGCCGATGGGCGAACCGGGTCGCGCGATGGCCGCGCAGATCACCGCGCTCGGCGATCTGCAGTTCGACGCGCTGATCAATCATCGACTCGCGGCGTATCTCGCCGGGCGCGACACGATCATCGACGCCGGCGAACAGATGCGCGGGATCGTCGCTGCGCCCACGCGTCCTTCGTTCGCGAGTCTTGCGAGCATGGACGCACCGACGCGCGCGGCGTTCGTCACCAACGTCATCGATCGACTCGACGCGCTCGCGACGGCCACCGAGGCGGTGCGCGATGCGATCGGCGCAATTCCCGCGGATGCGAGCGATCCGTTCGTGCGTGAGCTTCGTGACGGGGTCACCGTCGATGCGGCGCGTGCTCGCTTCAGCGCAGCAGCGTGGCGCGCCGCGGAGCGATTCGCATCGACCGGCAGCGACGGCGGCAATCTCGCGATCGCGACGAGCGCACTCGAGGCCGGCCGCGCAGTCGTGATGCGACGCCATGCGAATCTGTTCTGGCCGGAAGCGTCGCGCCTCACCGGTCGTCAGTCGAACCCGACGATCTATCGTTTCGGCTATCTCTACTTCGCCGACTCGCTCTGTTACTGGGCGCGCGAACTCGAGCAGGTGCGAGCGTTCATCGAAGGCCGCGCCGACAACGCACCGGCCTGTTTCATCATCGGTTGAACATCGCCGCGCCGCGTCGTATCTCCTGCGACGCATGAAACCTCAACACGTCGTCGTCGTGGGTGCGACCGGTGCGGTCGGCCAGGAGATGTTGAAGATCCTCGCGCAGCGAAAGGTCCCGATGGCCTCGCTGCGGCTCGTCGCGTCGCCCGGTTCGGCGGGTCGCACCGTGCACTTCGAAGGGAAAGACATCCCGCTCATCGCGCCGTCGCGTGAAGCGTTCGAAGGGGCGACGCTCGCGTTGTTCTCCGCCGGCGCATCGGTGTCCCGCGAGTGGGGGCCCGTCGCTGCTTCGTGCGGCGCCCTCGTCGTCGACAACTCCAGTGCGTTCCGCATGGACGCCGACGTGCCGCTGGTGGTGCCCGAAGTGAATCCCGACGCGATGGCGAATCGTCCACGGAACATCATCGCGAACCCGAACTGCTCGACCATCGTGATGCTCACCGCACTCAAGCCGCTCCACGATGCGGCGGTGCTCGATCACATCGTGGTGAGCACGTA
>CBIHQZ010001343.1:0-2317 GCA_966212315.1 uncultured Myxococcales bacterium | reverse complement strand
CGTGCACGATGCGAGCGGTCGGTTGCAGGTTCGCGCGTTGCACCTCGGTGCCGATGACTTCGGCGGCCCGTCGTGGTCGCGCACGTCGCCCGGGGACGCGACGAAGAGAAAGGCACTCGACGATGAAGAAATGCGCGTCCGTATTCATTGCAGCGATCGCCTGCGCAATGCCGCTCGCGGCCGCTGCGCAATCGCCCAGTGCGGGTGTGAAACCCACGCCCGCGCCGCAGTCCGTCGATACGGCGAAGCTGCACGAGCGAAGCTTGTTCCATCACCCCGGCTTCGACCGCGAAGAGCCCGCGCGCGGCGGAGGCGAACGCGCCGCGGAGGCGGGGAGGGCACTGACGAATCGGCCCGCCGCTCCCGCAACCCCGCAGCCCGCGGACGATATGCGCGCCCACAATCTTCACATGACCTCGCCGCACATCATCTTCGTGCAATCGAAGATCGACGAAGCGCAGGCCGGTGTGCGCGGACTCGAACGACTGGCCGCGCTCGAACGCGAGCCCATGAGTGCCGCGTATCGTGAGCACGCGCGTGCGATCACCACGGACGTGCGGTCACAACTCGCCGACGCGCGACAACATCTCGAGCACATCCGCGCGGCGATCCCGACGATCCAACCGACCGCTGCGTCGACGGTGCAGAACGAACTGCAGCAGGCCGATCGCGCGTTGAATCAAGCGCGCGCGGATCTCGATCGGGTCGACGCCATCGGCAGCGCGGCAGCGCCGGTTGCGCCGCCCATCGAACCAGGCATCCAGGCGCGTCGGTTCTCGAACTGGCGCGACCTCGGCACCGCGCTCAACGCGGATCTGAACAACGCGAAGGTCGCTGTCGATCACATCGAACACGCACTTCGCTAGACGCGAGATCGACGCTGCACCGCGACGCCGACATCGGGTAAGAACCCTCGATGCCGCGCGTCGCAGTCGGAGCCGTCGTGATGGAAGTGCGCATGGACGGTCCGTACGTCGTTCTCGCGCGTCGCAATGTTGCCCCGCGCGCGGGGGGCTGGTCGTTGCCGGGCGGCAAGGTCGAGGAGCGCGAGACGCTCGTCGATGCGATCGTGCGCGAGGTGCGCGAGGAAACCGGACTCGAGGTGCGCGTCGAGCGGTTCCTCGAAGTCGTCGAGATCATCGACGGTGAGTTCCACTTCGTGATCCTCGATTACCTCTGCACGCCGATCGGTGGCTCGCTGCGCGCCGGCGACGATGCACGCGAAGTCTGCTGGGCGCCGGTGTACGACCTCGTCGAATACGACCTCACCCCCGCGGTTCGACGCGTCGTCTCGATGGCCATCGCGGACGAACGCGAATAGCCCGACCGGCCGGTGGGTGTGACCTCGCACCATGGGTAGAGACCGCGTGCGCCCATCGCCGCGGCACCGCCCATGGCCCTCTTCGCCGAACTCGTCTCGCTTCTTCGCGCACTCGACGGCGTGCGTCAGCATCCGCGCTTCCACCCCGAAGGGGACGCGCTCTATCATTCGCTGCAGGCGTTCGAACAGGCCCGGCGCGCGACTCGCGACCGGACGCTCTGGGCGGCCGCGCTGCTTCACGACGTGGGAAAAGCCGTTCGATCGACCGACCATGACGTCGTCGGTGCCGATCTGCTCGAAGGTCTCGTCGCACCGCGCATCGTGTGGCTGGTGCGCCATCATCTCGATCTGCTTCGCGACCAGCGCGCGACACGCCGGCGTCTGCGCGACGACCCGCACGCACTTCGCGATCTCGAACGACTGCGACGCTTCGATCTCGATGGCCGCGATCCGCACGCAACCGTCCCCGACCTGGAATGGGCCGTCGCACTGCTGATGGAAGATCCCGCGTCACTCGGGACATCTGGCGCCGCCGCACCTCGTGCACTCGACCTGGAGGTCACCTCCCACCACTGACGTGGACGATCCCCATCGCGCAGTGCTCCGTCCCGACTTCGATCGGTTCGCCACCGACGACGCGCTCTGGACGTCTTGCGATCAACCCGACGACGGGCGCGATGCGCTTGCGCGATCCGTTCGCGACGCCGTCGCCCATGCGCTCACCGACAAGCAACGCGAAGCCGTGGAGATGCACTTCTTCGAAGGACTCTCGCAAGGCGACATCGCGCGGCGGCTCGGCGTCACGCAACAGGTCGTGCAGAAGCGCATCTACGGTGCTGTGCGCGATGGCCATCCGATCGGCGGCGCACTCGCGCGACTTCGCGATGCGCTCGCACGCACACGATGAGTTCGGAACGCATCGGTGGTCTGCGCGCGATGGTGGCGATGGAAGCGGCGCGGCTGAAGAACGAGGTCGCGGACCTGCGCGAACGATCG
>CBIHQZ010001342.1:0-2317 GCA_966212315.1 uncultured Myxococcales bacterium | reverse complement strand
CGCCAGTACGCGCAATACCAGATGGGCGGCGAAACCAGCAGCGGCAACGCGGTCACCTCCATCGGCCAGGGCGTTCCTGCGATGACCGGCGATTTTTCCCCGGCGCCGCGCGCTCGCAGCCCGATGCTCGCGATCGGCATCGTGTCGGCGCTCGTCGTCGCCGGTGGCATCGCGGCCTTCGCCTTCATGCACCGAAGCACGGGAACGACACCGGTCACCGCATCGCGTCCTGCGCCCGCCGTGGCGCCGCCGCCTCCAAGCACGGCCATCGCGGATCCCGAAGCGCACATCGATCTCGAGAACGTTCCCGACGATGCCGTCGTGACACTCGATGATCAGCCCGAGAGCGGGCGGCACCTCGCGCTGCATCGTGGGTCGCAACACACGCTGCGCGTTCGCGCGCCCGGTCGCGAAGACTTCACGTCGACGTTCAACGCCGATCGCGACCGCTCGATCGTCATCGCGATGGCGGCGCGCGCGGAGCCGCCGCCTCCGGCGAACAACAACGGCGGCACTCCCACCGTGGTCGCACCGTCGCAGCATCCGAGCGCTTCCCACGGCGCGCACGCCGCGCAATCCGGCGACCACCCGACCACGCACGAGAGCGGGCGTTCGCACTCGATCACCAACCCGCTCCCCGTGAGCACGGAATACTGAGAGCCGGAGACACCATGCTCGATCGATCGATCCTTCTTGCTTTCGTCGCCTCGGGAATCGCACTCGCACCGTCGGGCGCGCTCGCGCAGACACGCGTTCGGCGTCCACCGGCCGCGACCACCGGCACATCGGCGGCGCCCACTGCGACATCGCCTGCGCCCGTGAATGCACCGCCGGCCGCGTCGCCGCAGGAAGTCGAAGCGCGCCAGCATTTCGAACGGGGCCTCGCGCTCTTCCAGACCAACGACTTCAACGGCGCGCTCGCGGAATTCCAAGCCGCGTACGACCTCTCGCACCGCTCGACGGTGCTCTACAACATCGGCGTCACGCACCAGAACCTCCACCACTATCCGGAGGCCGCGCGCGCGATCGAACAGTATCTCCGCGAAGCGACGATCACGCCCGAGCGACGCGCGCAGGTCGAGACGGGGCTGAACGACATCCGCAACTTCATCGCGCACGTTCGCATCGTCGGTGTTCCCGACGGCGCCACCGTGACGATCGACGGGGAGATCGCCGGCACCGCGCCGTTCGCGAATCCGATCGCGGTGGGGACCGGGCGTCACGTGTTCCTCGCGCACCTCGACGGGTATCGCGATGCGCAGGACGCGGTGCTCATCGCCGGCGGGCAGGAACGCGACGTGCGCCTCGAGATGCGCAGTGCTTCGGAAGGCATGACGCCTCCCGTGACGACCACGCTCGCGGTGCAAGGCGCGCCGGCGGGTGCCGCGATCGAGATCGACGGTCACGCCGCGGTGGCCGACCAGGCGACGCCGGTGACGGCCGGTGAGCACACGATTCGCGTGCGTGGCAGCGGTTTCGAACCGGTCGAACGGCGGGTGACGGTCGAAGCCAACGCGCATCGGGTCGCGGTGATCCACGTCGGATCGCCGCGCATGAGCCCGCTCCCGTTCGTCGCAGCGGCGGGTCTCACCATCGCGTCGGGCGTGTTGATGGGCGTGTTCGGCGGGCTCACGCAGAGCACTCGCGCCGAGTTCGATGCGCTCACGATCGATCAGCGCATGCGTGCCGAAGAACTCGCATCGCAGGGCAACACGCAGCGAACGCTCACCAACGTGTTCGTCGGCACGACGGTGGGATTCGGCATCGCCACCGTCGTCACCGGCATTCTGTACTTCCGCTCGGGCAACAACGCGGCGGGGCGCATCGATGTCGCGGCCGGACCTCGTCCGGAAGGCGGCGGCGAAGCGTCGATTCGCGTCCGTTTCTGAGCTACGCACTGGGACCACCATGCTTGCTCCGACCCTCCGCGAATGGCTGCGCGAACAGCCCTTCACGCTCGCGATGTCATCCGGCTTCTTCGGCTTCTTCGCCCACACCGGACTCGTCACCGCACTCGAAGACTCAGGCCTCGCGCCGACACGCATCGCGGGGGCGAGCGCCGGCGCACTCGTCGGTGGGCTCTGGGCCGCGGGCCTCGACGCCGTGTCACTGCGCGACGAACTGCTTCGTCTCCGCCGCGAAGACTTCTGGGATCCGCGCCCCGGACTCGGATTGCTGCACGGCGAACTCTTCCGCGCGCGCCTCGACGCGCTCGTTCGCGGAAAGCACATCGCCGACTGCCGCGTGCCGGTCTCCATCTCGGTCTTCGATGTGTGGACCCGCGCGACGCGCACCATCGATCGCGGTCCACTCGGCG
>CBIHQZ010001341.1:0-2319 GCA_966212315.1 uncultured Myxococcales bacterium | reverse complement strand
AGCGCGCGCGATTCGCAGCGGCGATCGTGAAGCAGTTCGAACACGTGCAAGCGATGATCGGGGAACTGCTCGCGTTCGTGCGCGGCGAGACGCATCTGCTCCCGAGTCGCGTGATGGTCGAACCGTTCTTCCGCGAGACCGTCGAAGTGCTCCGTCACGAGCTTGCCAGTCGTGGGGTGAACCTCTCGCTCGAGATCCGCGAACGCGGCGCGGCCCGCATGGACACCGCGAAGATCACGCGCCTCGTGCACAACCTCGCGCGCAATGCGGCCGATGCAATGGCGCCGCGCGGTGGTGGCAACTTCGACATCGTCGTCGATCGCGACGGACCGAACCTGGTGCTCACGTTCCACGACAACGGACCGGGCATTCCGGAGGCGATTCGCAAGCAGCTGTTCGAGTCGTTCGTCACCTCGGGGAAGCCGGGTGGCACCGGGCTCGGACTCGCGATCGTGAAGAAGGTCGTCGACGAGCATCACGGCGGGCTGTCGGTCGACACCGGCAGCGAAGGCACCACGTTCCGGGTAACGCTCCCGGTGCAGGGGCCGCCGTCGAAGTCGACGCACCCGCCCGCGATGGTGTGAGGCCGAGAAACTCGCTGCGCTAATGGTTCGGCGCGCAGAACCCGACACCGCGGACCGGCGGTGAAACCAGCGTCACGCACGTGTAGCCGACAGGGCAGTCAGCGGTGCCGACATGACAGAGCGGAAGGCAATGCCCGGGCGTGTTCATCGGGCCTTGCAAGAAGCACCCGGAGTCGGCGGGACACGAGCGCTCGTTCTCGCATTCGCCGCCGATCGGCGTCGGGACCTCGGCGATCGGTCCGCACAAGCCGTACGGCGGCTGCGACGACGGGTCCGGGAGAAGCTGCGTGAAGATGCGGCAGGTCTGATCGGCCGGGCAGTCGTTGCCGAGCAGGTTGCATCGAGGGGCGCACAAACCGATGAGCGGAACCGCGATGAACTGAAAGCACGATTGCGGGTCCTGGCACCCGACTCCGTGCGCGTCGCAGAGAGGACTGCATCCATCGACGCCGCACTCGAGGCCCGGCGCGCAATATTCGTCCGTGCCCCCGTCGGGATTCATGTACATGCACCGCTCGCCTTCGCGGCGCGGTCCCGCCGGGAGACACGCAGACACCGGGAACGTGACCTGGCCCGTCGTCACGATGCTCTCGGTGCAGCGTTCGTCACTCCCGCACGGATGCGCGACGGGATCGCAACACACGCGCGTTGCACGTCGATCTTGCGGCGTGGCGAGGGTGGCGGTGGCCGCGCATCGCTCGGAAGACTCGGGGTCGATGCACGAGACGGTTGCCGTGAACTCGTCGACTCGTCGGAACGAGCATCCGTGGATGTCGAGCGTGCTCCCGCGGGCGATCCCGTCATGCGCCGACGGATTCAAGAAGTCGTATTCGGTCGCGTGACAGCCATCCTGCGCGATGCACAGAACTTCGGGGCGTCCGGTACAGGTCCATCCCGTGAGGTACCACGCGCCGTTGAAGTCATCGCAGCTCGCGTCATCCGCGATATCGGCCGCATCGCTTGCCATCGCGTCACCGTCGGCCGCAGCGTCGAATGAATGCGGCGATGGGCACGCCGCGAGAAGCACGCCGCCGAGCAGTGCAACCAGCGATCGCCATCGTGCGCTCACGGCGACAACACCACCGACGCGGGCGTGCTGCGCCAACTCTCGACCCCGGTCCCGAGTTGCCCGTATGCGTCGCTTCCCCAGCACCACGTGCTGCCGTTCGCGCGTCGTGCGCAGCTGTGATCGCCGCCCGCGGTAATCGATGTCGCATCGGTGAGTCCGCGCACTGCGACGGGTGTCGCTGCGTCGATCGTCGAACCGTCGCCGAGTTCGCCGCGATCGTTGCGTCCCCAGCACCAGGCGGTGCCATCGGCAGCGAGAGCGCACGTGTGATCGAGCCCCGTGGCGCGACACGCGAAGTAGTTCGGCATCTCGAGTCGACACGCGAGATCGGCGCCCGCGGAGACGCTCGTGACGTGCTCGAGTCCCGCCACTTGCGCAGGCGCGTTCGCGAGTCCGTCCACGCGACCGAGCTGCCCGCGCGCGTTGTTTCCCCAGCACCACACGCGACCGCCATCGGCCCACGCACACGTGTGCGCACCGCCGGCGACTACGTGCTGCACGGCCGGCACGCCCGCGATCGGAGCACCGGGCATCACGACCGGACTCGGCGAACCATTGACCTGACCCTTGTCGTTCGCGCCCCAGCAATGAACGGTGCCATCGCCGAGCACTGCGCAGGTGTGCGCGCCCCCCGCGGCGAGGTCGACGACGTTTTCGAGTGCGACC
>CBIHQZ010001340.1:0-2320 GCA_966212315.1 uncultured Myxococcales bacterium | reverse complement strand
ATGGCGGGCGTGGTGGTGATCATTTCCGCCGCCCTCGCGACCAGTCTTCTGTTCGTCGGCGGGCCGAATCGGGGCGTGCCCTTCGGCTACGGGACCGCATTCGCGCTCGACCTCGCGTTCATCGCCGCGAGCGTCCTCATTCTCTATCTGACGCGCACGCGCACGCTCGTGAACCGATGGAATCGGACCGCAGTGGGCCTCTTCATCGTCGCCGCCCTCGGGACGTCGCTATCGCATGGCATCGGTTGGCTTCGAAACGACGATGTCGCGCTCCGTGGTGACTCGCCGACGCAGGTCGTCTTCGCGGTTCTCTTCGGTGTCGGGAGCCTCCTTCTCTCGAAGCGTCTGTTGATTCCGGCGCTCGTCGCCTCCGTCGCTGCGATCGTCTCCGCGGTCTGGCCGGCCGCGTCGCTCTTGGCATCGGCGCTCACCGTCATGACGGGTGCAGTGAGTCTGGCGTGGACACCCCGCACGCCGCCGCCCGCCGCGCCGACGATCGAGCGCCCCTGAGGTTGCCCCCGTCTTGCCGTGCGCGCGAACGGGCGCGGTACTCCGGTGGACTGATCGCGGGCCCTGCGTGCCGCCGCCGGATCGAGCGCATGAACTTTCTGCACGGCGCCGCGATTCCGGACTCAGGTCATCGAGTCGAACACCCTCCGCGCCGCTCGTGTCGTCCAACGCTCGTGAGCGCGAGGATCCACATCGGGACGAGCGGCTTCCACTACAAGCACTGGAACGGGACGTTCTATCCGGAGGGCACGCGCTCGGACGAGATGCTCGCGTACTACGTCTCGAAGTTCGACACGCTCGAGATCAACGCGACGTTCTACAAGCTCGTCGACCGCGCAGTACTCGAAGCCTGGCGCGCCGCGGTGCCGCGCGAGTTCGTCTTCGCCGCCAAGGGAAGCCGCTTTCTCACGCACATGAAGAAGCTGCGCGAGCCCGAACTCGCACTCGATCGCTACTTCGAACGCGTCGACGGTCTCGGACGCAAGCTCGGGCCGGTGCTCTTCCAACTCCCGCCGAACTGGCGCGTCGATCTGCAACGGCTGGAAGCGTTCTTGCGCGCGCTCCCGCCCGTGCATCGGTACGCCTTCGAACTGCGCGATCCGAGCTGGCACATCGAGCCGGTCTTCGCGTTGCTGCGACGCTATGGCGCGGCGCACTGTCTCTTCGATCTCGGCGGCTACATCTCGCCCTTCGACGTCACCACCGACTTCGCCTACGTGCGATTGCACGGACCGGCGGACAAGTACCGCGGTCGATACTCGCGCGCGGCGCTGCGCGCGTGGGCGAAACAGATCGAGAGCTGGTCCCGCACGCTCGACGATGTGTACGTGTACTTCGACAACGACGAAGCCGGATACGCGCCGATGGACGCGCTCGATCTTCTCTCGATGGTGGGGGCGAGCACGCGGCGGAAGGCGACTGCCGCGACGAGGCGCTCGCGAGCGCGAGTGCGCCGCGGCTGCAGCCGCGATTGAAGCATCGCCAATCCATCCGCCAGCGGGCGCGGTACGGGGCGGGTCTAGCGAGTTCGAGGCGGGGCGACAGCCCGCGCCTCCCGTCAGGTTTTCCAGCGGAAACGATTCTGGCCACCGATCCGAATGTTGATCAGCACGATCGGCTCGTCGCGCTTCGGCGGCACCCAGTACAGGATCACGAACTCACGCGCGCCCGCATCCAGCACGTACTCGCGAAGCGTGACCGATCTCCCACCGACCGAGCGTCGGCGGGCCGGAGCGATGGGCTCGAAACGGCCGACGCTTTCGAACATGGCCCGGTATCCGCCGTGAAAGCGCTCAGTGAATCGGGCCGCCCCTTTCGCCGCGTACTCGTCGAGGAATGCCTCGAGGTGGCGCGCGAACAGCGGGGTCGCGACGATCCGACGGGTCATCGCGCGCGTCGGGTCGTCTTCGGGCTGGCCTTCGCTCGCTTCGCGGCGCGCGAGAACATCGTCTCCACGGCTTCCGCGGACACGTGCTCGCCGGTCAGTTCGTATTCCTCCCATGCCGCGAACGCGTCGGCCTCGAAGCGACTGTCGGCTTCCGCGGCCTCGAGCGCGGGCGTGCCGAGCGACTCGAGGACGACGGCCATCGTTCGGCCGGTTCGTTTCGAGAGTCGTTCGAGCCGTTCAGCGAATTCGTTGCTGACCCGAAGGTTGAGCTGTCGGCTCATCACGTTGCTCCTGCTGTCAGCAGCTAGCACTGCGTAGCAGCGGTCACAAGGGAGGTCCTCGATGAACGAGTGCGGACGTGCGAGCGCGGTGCCCGGACCGCGAGTGGGCGAAGCGCGCGCGAGGGCTGCGTACGGGCATTCG
>CBIHQZ010001339.1:0-2320 GCA_966212315.1 uncultured Myxococcales bacterium | reverse complement strand
CTGCGGCGCGCGTGGTTCGTGACGGCGATCGACGCACGTCGCGGCATCGCGGCGCTCAGCAACGCGACGATGCGCATGCAGCAGCAGCGATATCGCGATCGCAGCACGTTCCTGGAGTTCGATGCGAGCGACGCCGGGTGTACTACGACGATGTGCGTTCACCTCTCGCTCATCCATCGACATCCGTTGCCGCGCGGCAATGCGTCGTATGCGAGCTTCGGTGACGAGGGGCCCAACGTGTTCTGGATCGACGCACTGAGTGGATCGTGGAGGTGACGGCGTTCGGAACGTCGAACGCCGCGTCACACTCAGCGGTACAAAGCCGCGCGCTCGATGCCGTCGGTTACTCGCGTTGCGAACTCCGACGCGGTCATCGCGAGGTCGTGCTCGGTCAATTCGAGTGAGCGAGACTGCGCATTGCGAGGGCGCCACGGCAGCGAATCGACGGGACCGGCGACTCGCTCGCGCGATTCGAGTTCGAGCGTCACGAACCACGCATCGCGCCAGTGTTGGGCGCGGGCGCTGCGCACCGCCGTGAGCGGGATCGTGATCTCGCCGGCGCGCGATCGCAGTCGGATGGACGTCGCGTCGAGTGCGATCAAACGGATCGCTCGCCCGAATCGCGGATCGATGGCCACGCCGACGTCGTGCACGACACAGAACACGAAGTACGCCGCGAATGTCGCCGATACGGGCCAGGTCCAGCCCTCCACGTGCTCCAACCGTACGGAGCGCGCGGTCGCGAACGCGAACACCATCGCACCGACGAGCCCGAGCGCCGCGAGCACGCGAATCGCCGCGCCGCCGCGGATGGCAAGCACGCCGCCGCGCGCTTCGAGCATCGTCCCCGCGACGAGGAGCAACGCGCTCGCGAGCACCGCACCCATCGGTGATGCAAAGGCTTCCCATCCGCCGCGCCCGCCGTGCGAGGGCGCAAGCAGCACGGCCGGAATGACGGCGAAGAAGTACGGCAGCGCGCGCAATCGAACGTTGAGCAGGAACCCCACGGTCCGCTCGTAGCATCGCCGACAACGCGCTCGCAACAGCACCACGCGAGCGCGGGCGAATCAGCTCCCGGTCGGAACGATGGTCGCCTGTTCGACCATCAACACCACCGCACCCGTCGGCGCGATCGGACGGTGACGCACGCCTTTCGGCACCATCACACCCTCGCCCACGCCGAGCCGCATCGGTTCGCGTCCTTCGAGTTCGATCTCGAACGCACCTTCCAGCACGAGAAAGAATTCGTCTTCGCGTTCGTGCGCGTGCCAGTGGAACTCACCGCGAAACACACCGATGCGCACGAGGCTGTCGTTCACGCTGCACAGCGTTCGATTGAACCAATGGTGATCGCTCATCTGCTTCACCGCTGCGATCGAGATCTTCTCGAGTCCGGCGAAGACAGGCTTCGTGACGATGTCGTAGTCCTGCATGGGCGCGATCGTACGCGCAACGCGGGCGCGGTCGACGGCTGAGGCAGCGATCACCGGAGGAACGAGTGCGCCGTTGCATACGCATCGACGCGCGCGAGATCCGCTTCGCTCATGCCGAGGCTCGCTTTGCAGCGCGCGTATTCGTCGCCGAGCGTGACGCCGAAGATTCCGGGATCGTCGGTGCTCACCGACACCGGCACGCCCGCCTCGAGGAATCGCGGGAGCGGATGATCCGACCAGTGGTCGATGGATCGCGTGACGTAATTGCTCGTCGGACACGTCTCGAGCAACACGCCGTCGCGCGCGAGTCGCTTCATCAGAACCGGATCGTCGATCGAACGGATCCCGTGGCCGATGCGCCGCGCGCCGAGTTCGTCGATCGCCTCCCAGACATTCTCGGCACCGCACGCTTCGCCGGCGTGAACGGTCACTGCGAGTCCGGCTTCGACGGCACGACGAAAGAGCGGTTTGAAGAGCCGGCACGGATAGCCCTGCTCCGGACCGGCGAGATCGACGCCGATGAAGTCGTCGCGATGCGCGATCGCGAAGTCCATCGTGCGTTCGAGCTGCTCATCGGGAAAGCCGCGGCTCAGGATGCAGATCAGCCCGGTGCGCACGCCTGTCGACCCGACGGCCGCGTGGATGCCGCGTCGGAAAGCCGCGAGCGCATCGTCCCACGCGATGTGCGACAGCTCGCTCGTGAAGGTCGGCGAGTAGCGCAACTCGAGCTGCGCGATCCCCTCGGCGTGCGCGTCTTCGACGGCTTCGCGCGCGATGCGTTCGAGATCCTCGGTCGCGCGAAGAACCTTCTGGAACAACACGAAGCAGTCGAGCACTTCCTGGAGCGAACCCATCTGCTCGCGAAGCCAGAACCGCGTGCGCACTTC
>CBIHQZ010001338.1:0-2323 GCA_966212315.1 uncultured Myxococcales bacterium | reverse complement strand
GCCCCCGCGCCCGCGCCGTCTGCCGGCGACGAGGACGACCCGGGGTTCGAGCTTCCGGAGTCGTTCTACGAATGCGAACGTTCCGCCGCCGCGCTGCTCTCGCGATCCGTCGAACGACGGCGAACACTCCCTCACAAGGCCGCGCTGCTCGCAAAGATCCACCGATACGAAGAGCGCTACGGCTTCCTCGGCAAGATGCTCAACGTGCTCGACGACGAGCCGCTTCTGATTCTCCATCCGAGTACGTCTCGCGCATGGCAGGCGCGAATGGGTGGGATCGCAGACAACTTCCAGCTGCACGATCTCTTGCGCGCCGCACTCGCAGGCGATGGTCCCGATCGAATCGTGGGCCAGCGACCGAATGCGGACGCGATCGCAGCCGCATCGAACGGGCCCCTTCAAAGCTCGCTTCACTCGACGAGCAATTGGCAATTGGCCAACTGGCGAGCGGTTCAGCGCGACGGCCAGATCGCGGGCTCTACACGCACAGAGCATTGGATCTGGAACGAAGGGATGCCCGCCGAGATCGAGGCATTCGAGGGGAGACGTCTCATCGCCATCGGGCCCTCGAGCATCCAGCGTAGTTGGAACACCGGGCGCGTGTTCGCGGGGATGGCGGGATGGCTGCGCGTCGAGGCGATGCTGCCGCACGAAGAATCGGCGCGACTACTTCGAGCGATCACGCAGCACGGACTTTGACGTTGTCTTTGACGTGAATGTGGACCCCGACGCCGCCCTTGTCGCCACTCCGTCACTCCGTCACAGCCGTCAACCGCGCCCTGTCGCCACACGTCGCGATCAGTTGGCTGATCGAGCGCAATCGGAACTCTCGCGGTGCTCGCACGAGAGCCCGACGGCCCGCCGGAAACCACGAGGATGGCGCACTTCCGAGCGCTATCACCGCCGCGATGCCCGCTATCGTGCGAACGCCCTCCCCCCATCCCCATACTTCGCTGGTGCTGATCCACGGGACCGAGGCCGTCTTCGACGACGGCGCGCTCGAAGCGCTGGTCGAGTCGGGCTTCCTCTTCGAGGCCGACGTGACGCTCATGCGTGCGTTGATCGATGCGCTCCCGCGCGACGCCTCGGAGGTCACGGCCGAGCAGGCGACGCGGTTTCACGGTGAGTTCCAGCGCGCGGTTCGAGCCATCGACGCGGCACGCGCGAGCATCGAACAGTTCGCGCGCGAGAATCAGGGACGCGTTGTCGGACTCGCGCGAATGACCGTGATCGCGCTGAACATGCTCGAGCGTGCACTGCGCATCCGGCACGCGGTCATCGTCGCGCCGTCCGTCTCGCCCGCGGTCGCGGCGCTGCAGAAGGCGATGCACGCGAAGGCCGAAACCTACGACGCGCTCGGCGGGCAGGACAGCGACGACGTGGATCTCGACGCAGCGGCGCGCGATCTCGGGATCTGAGCCAGCGTGCTCGATCCCGAATCGGTCGAGTCGATCTGCTGGTTTCTCATCGGAACCAAGGCGCCCGGCGCCAGGGTACCCGCGCGGACGTTCATTGCGGCGCGACTCGCTGACGTCGCAGTGCTCTGTACCGACGCATCACCACTGCACACCCAGTGCGCAGCGTACTTCTACGCGTTCGGCCGCTATGCGAAGAGCCTGGGCGCACTCTGGAAACTCTTGCCGCTCGCGCTCGCCGATGTGATCGCGACGCAAGCCGGCGCGTTCCTTCGGCTCGATGCGCGAGAGGCACTCACGATGCTCGTCAACATAGCTCGCCAGGAGATGACCTTCGAAGCGGTCAACGAGTCGTTCGCACCGCGCATCGCGCGCAACTGATCACCATCGCCCAATGCCCCGCCTCGCGTACCCACTCCCGATCGCCCACTACGCCATCACCGACGTGACGGGCCGCGGGCAGTTCGAACTCGTCTTCGACGACCCGCCGCACAGCCGACTGCTTCTCTCGGGCGCGTTCACGCTCGGCACCGGCGACAAGCGCGACGCCTTCGACCCTCCGTGGGCAGAGTGGGTGCGTACGGTGTTGCTCTCGCTCGCCAACGTCCGCATCGATGCCACGCGCTACGACCGACAGAGCTACCTGCGCATCACGTTCGCCGACGGACGCGATGTCTTCGTGCCGGACGGCCCCTTCGAGAACTGGCACTACGCGAACGACGAGGGACTCGTCATCCATGGCGGCGTCGGCCAGGTGACGATCCTCGATACACGGCGCTGAAGCACTCGTCCGCGGCACTTCGCGCCGGCGCGTCACGACGCGCCACCGCACCCATGAAAGACGCGCGCATCTCGGTCACCGCGAGCTTCGCGCAGGCGAAGCTTCGGAGTCGTTGCCGCGGGTTCAC
>CBIHQZ010001337.1:0-2334 GCA_966212315.1 uncultured Myxococcales bacterium | reverse complement strand
CTCGGTGTGGGGCTGCGTTCTCGCGACGGCGCGGCATCAGCGCATGGCCGAGATCGAAGCGATCGTGAAGGAGGCGTGTGCGGTGGTGCAGCCTGCGCTGGGTGTGGAGATCTCGCCGCAACGCGTACTCGCCACGCTCGACGACACGTCGAAGCAACTCGGATGGATGCGCGGCGGGACGAAGGCCGTCGGGTGGCGCAACGGGAAGGTCGCGGAGTGGGGGCAGAGGTTCGGCATCGCGACGCCCGCGAATCGTGCGGTGCTCGAGGCGGCTACGCGGCCGCCGGTGGAGCGGGTGACGGAGATCGAGTAGCGAGCGAGGGCGGTTCGCAATCGCAGAGGGCGCAGTGCGTGTGCGCCATTCGTCGTTCCACAAGCTCACGATGAAGACGGGGTTCCACTCGTTCGTCATCGCGTGCGACCGTCGCTGCATGAATGCGGCGGGGTGGTTCGCGGTCGGCGTGTTCGCATCGGTGTTCGCGGGATGCACGGGAAGGGCGCTGGTCCTCGGCATCGACGCGCAAGCGAGCGACGTTGCCACCGATGCATCGACAGACGCCCCGATGCGCCCGGTGCAAGTCCGCATGGACTTCACCCACGCCGACGGCTTCTTCGCCGGGCCGTTTCCCAGCGAGGAGCGTCGTCTCGCAAACGGGCACATCGACCTGCACGACTTCCCGCCCGGGCGCGGTGCGCCGATCGTCACGCAATTGCTCTCGGTGCTTCACGACGACGCGGATGGTTTCGGCGCGACATCGGTGATCGCGTTCGGGCTCACGGGTCCGATCGACAGCGCGAGTCTTCCCGATCCGCACCACTCGCTCGATGCGGCATCACCAGTCGTCCTCATCGGTGTCGATCGCAACGCGCCCGACTATCTCCACCGCTATCCCGTGCGCGCGCGCTTCGACGCCAACGCCGGCCCTTACGGCGGCGCCAATCTGCTCACGCTGCTGCCGTACCAGGGGATCCCCCTTCGCGAAGGAACGCTCTACGCAGCGGTGGTGTTGCGACCGGTGCGTGATCTCACCGGGCGCCCGCTCGAGATCGCACCGAACACCGAGGCGCTGGTTCACGGCAGCGCGGTCGCAGGGCTCACGGCCGACGCGGCGCAACGATATGCCGACACGCTCACCGCACTCGACGAAGCACACGTCTCGCGCGACGACATCGCCGGGCTCACGGTGTTTCGCACCGGCACTCCGACCGCGCGCATGCGATCGATCCGCGAGGACGTGCTCGCGCGCGCGTTGCCCACCGTCGACGCGGCGTTCGTGCGCGACGAAGTGTTTCCCGAGTACTGCGTCTATCACTCGACGATCGCGATGCCGGTCTTCCAGGGCGGAACGCCACCGTTCACCGAGAGCGGCGGCGGATGGGTGTTCGATGCGAATGGACACGCAGTGCTCCAACGCACCGAGACCGCGCGCATCGTCGTGACGGTTCCTCGCCGCGCGATGCCTGCCAACGGATTCCCCACCGCGGTGCTCGTGCGCACGGGCGCCGGCGGTGATCGCCCGCTCGTCGATCGCGGCGCGCACGGCGTTGCCCACGGTCCTTCGCTCGTGCCCGGCAGCGGCTACGCGCAGGACTTCGCGCACGCGGGGTTCGCAGGAGTCACCGTCGACGGGCCGCTCGGTGGATTGCGCAATCCGACCGGCGGCGACGAGCAGTTCCTGGTGTTCAACGTCGCGAACCCGCTCGGGCTGCGCGACAACATTCGTCAGAGCGCGCTCGAACTCGTGCTTCTCGCGCATGTGCTCGAGGGGCTGCATTTCGATCCCAGCGATTGCGACGGCGTGGTGAGCACCGGCGACGTTCGCTTCGACACCGGCACGCTCGCGCTCATGGGTCACTCGATGGGGGCGACGATTGCGCCGCTCGCCCTCGCGATGGAGCCGCGTTACCGCGCCGCGATTCTCTCCGGCGCGGGCGGCAGTTGGATCGAGAACGTGATGTTCAAGCAGCGCCCCGTCGCGGTGCGACCGGCGATGGAGCAACTGCTTCGGTACGCATCGATCCATCGCGCGCTCGATGACAACGACGTCGCGCTCTCGCTCTTGCAGTGGGCCGGTGAGCCTGCCGATCCGCCGCTCTATGCACGCAACATCGTGCACGAACCGATTCTCGGCGCGGCGCCCCGCGACGTGTTGATGGTCCAGGGAATCGTCGACACGTACATCCTTCCGCCGATCGCCTACGCCACCACGCTCTCGGCCGGTTTCGACTTCGCAGGGACGCCGCTCGATGCATCCGAGAGTCGCCTGGCGATGTTCGCGTCGATTGACAGCGTGCTGTCATTCTCGGGGCGCCGCGTTGTGAGCTATCCGGTGC
>CBIHQZ010001336.1:0-2338 GCA_966212315.1 uncultured Myxococcales bacterium | reverse complement strand
CGGCGCGCTGGTCGCCGCATCCGGACTGGCATCGCCTCCGCCGTTGCCGTCTGGGGAGCCATCGCCGACGGCGCCATCTCGGCCCGCGTCATTGCGCGCGAACTCGACGAGCTGATCGCCGCACGCGGGGACGCCGAGCGCGATGATCGCGAGCATGTGGAGAGATAGTCGTTTCATGGTCACTTCGCTTTCTCGACGATGATGAAGCTCACGACGAATTCGACGCGGCGGTTGGCCTCGCGTCCCGCGCTCGTCGTGTTCGTGCTGTTCGGGGTGCTGGAACCGAAGCCCTTGGAGATCAGCCGGTCGGGCGCCACACCGTGCGCGACGAGGTAGTCGAGGACCGCGTGGGCGCGCTGCTCGGACAACGTCTGGTTGTGGTCGTCGTCGCCGTCGGATGATGCGTGGCCGTCGACCTGCACCTTGAAGCGGGCGTTGTCCTTGAGCGCTTGCGCGACCTCGTCGAGGAGCGGGAAGGAAGCGTCCTCGAGCGTGGCCGAGTCCCACTTGAAGGCGATCTTCTCCTTGAGCTCGAGCTTGTCGGGCTTGATGATCACCCTGGCGTAGACGGGGCAGCCTGCATTCGAGGCGACACCAGGAACGTCGGGGCAGTTGTCATTCACATCGGCCACGCTGTCGCCGTCGCGGTCCGCGGCGGGGACCTCGGCGATCACGGCTGCGGGCGGGGGCGGTTCCGGAACGACGACGCTCGCCATCCGCTGGCGGTGCACGAGACCTGCACCCACCTCGAGGCTGAGGCCGATGCTGATCACCTTGGCGTCACGATTGTCGAAGTTCGCGCGGTCGCCCTGGACGATCTGCGAGTAGCGGATGAACGGCCCGAACCAGAACTTGCGCTCGTGATCGACGGGAACCGCGATCCCGACCGCGCCCGCGAAGCCCATCCGGTTCAGCGGACCGGTCCGGACGTAGCTCAGATCCGCGTCGACCCACGGCGACGCCGCCTGGATCCAGTGCCCGGGCAGGTCGCGAGGCCGCTCGAGCCGGGCTGTCGCGCCGAACGCCCATGCCGTGGCGGAATCCCCCGCGCCCGAGGACGGCAGCGTCGTGAACGCCGCGCTCGGACCGACCGCGAAGGAACGCGACACGCCGAACATCAGCTTCAGCGCCTGGCGGAACCCGGCCTCCGTCATCTGGGACTGCGGATGACTCACCGCTGTCGCGACGCCCGACTCCACCTTCAGCGACACGTGGGGGCCGTCGCCGAAGGTCGGGTTGGCCGCCTCCTCGACGGTCGCGTCCTGAGCGTGGGCGATCGCGACGGATCCAAAACTCAACGCAGCAAAGGGAATCAACGTACGTGCGTGCATGGCACCTCGGCGCGGCTCGAATTGCAGCTTCCATACCCGTCACCCGCGCGGTCGCGCCGAGACCTCGCCTCGCGCGACGACCGAAATCGCCCAACCGTGGGCACCATGCGCCCACGCAAGAACGTGGCGCGCCTCACGGCGAGCACGGCGCGGCATGAATCGTGCGTGGCCCCGAGCGGTGTCCCGCTCCGCAGCCGCGTCGTTCGAAGGCGACGCGAGCGGTCCGCACGTGTTCGCGAACCTCGCCCGCGCCTTGAGCGACGCAGGTGACGATCTGCCGGGCATCCTCGATGCACTCACGGCCTCGGTGACGGCATCGCTCTGCGACCGCTGCTGCATCGAGCTGGGCGCGAGCGTCCCGGGGCGATGCATGGTGACGCCGCGCCACGCGCTCATTCCTCTCGCGGGAACAAGGGTCGTGCACGGGACCGTGATGGTGGCCCGCCATGACGACCGTCCCTCGTTCGAGCCCCGCGACCTCGACGACATCGAGACCTGCATCAGGTACGCGGTGCTCGCGGCCGAAGGTGTGATCCGGCTCGAGGCACAGCGGGACGCGCTGCGCAGGGAGCACGAACGGGCGGAGCAGTTCCACCGCACGATCCTCGCGGTCGTCGGTCATGACATGCGCGGCCCCGTCGCCGCGATCCTCCTCGGTACCGAGATGCTCGTCGCCAAGCACCACCACGACCGAGCGCTCGCCGGCGTCGTCGCGAGCATCGTGTCGTTCGCGCACCGGATGACGGGGATGGTGGATCAGGTCCTCGACCTCAGCCGTGTTCAGCTCGGCGGCGGCCTTCCGCTCGCGCGCGTGGAGGTCAAGCTGGCGCCGCTCCTGCAGTCGGTCATCGACGACCTCGCACGCCGCTACCCCCGGAATCGGTTCTCGTTATCGGGGGCCGCGGAGCGCAGGGGCGCGTGGGATCCCGATCGGCTGCGCCAGGTCACCGCGACGCTTGTCACGAACGCGGTCCAGCACGGCGCGAAGGATGGCCCGATCCGGATCG
>CBIHQZ010001335.1:0-2340 GCA_966212315.1 uncultured Myxococcales bacterium | reverse complement strand
AGTTGTGCACCGTCGGATCGCAGCAGTCGTCCGAGTGGTTCGATCGCCGCGCGATCTCCTGAGAGCGCCATCGCGGCGCCGGCATTCGCGCGCACATCGTTGGCCCGATCATCTCGCGCGATGCGTGCGAGACGTGCGGCGGCGAACGGTCCGCCGATGCGGCCGAACGCAAGCACGGTGCGATAGCGCACGTGGTCGTCCGCGAGGATGTCGTCGAGCGCCGGGAGCGCGCGCGCGTCGCGCAAAGCGCCGAGCGCGTCGACCGCTTCGATGCGTTCGGCTTCGTCCGCGGTGACGAGCATCTCGATCAGCACCGGCAACGCCGCGCGGTCGCCCATGTGCGCCAGTGCGAGCGCGGCGCGTTCGCGCATCGCTGGATCGTCGCGCTCGATCGCGTCACGCAGTCGGCTGCGAGCGGCCTCGATGCCGGTGCGCCCGAGCGCAATCGCGGCGCCATCGCGAATCGCGCGTGAGTCGTCGGCGAGCCAGCGGGTGAGCGGTGCCGTCACGTGCGCGTCGTCGTATCCCGCGAGCACGCGCATCGCTTCCACTCGCAACGCGACGGCTGCCGCGGTGTCGTTCGCGAGTGCGAGCAGCCCTTCGACCGCACCGCGATCGCCCATCCGCCCGCGTGCGAGCACTGCGTTGCCGGTCGCGCGTTCACCGACGGCATCGCCCCATGCATCGAGCGCAGTATCGAGTCGTGCGGCCTCCGCGGGCGCGTCGCTCGCGACGTTGCGCGTCTCGTGTGGATCGCGCGCGATGTCGTACAACTCGCGCACGCCATATCGTCGATCGACGACCAGTGCGTGCGCGCCATCGGTGACCAGCGAGCGCGTGTTCACCGCAGAGAAAGCCATCCGCGTCGCATCGGTGCGCCCCGCGATCCACGGACGCAGATCGTCGCCGCGCATCGACGGCTCCGGTGCGACGCCGAGCATGCCGAGCAGCGTGGGCGCGAGATCCACCAACTGTGCAACGACGTGCACGGACACATGCGGCACGGCCGGACCCGCGATGATCCAAGGCACGCGCACCTGCTCTTCGTAGAGCGCCGAGCCGTGATACACGCCGCCGTGTTCGCCGAACTCCTCGCCGTGATCCGCGGTCACCGCGACGATGAGATTCGTCCCCAGTCGCTCGCGTGCGTGCGTCACCAGCTCGCCGACCGCTCGATCGACCGCGCCGACGGCCGCGTCGTATTGCGCTTCCGGGGTCGACCCGGCGCCGCCGTACGGTTCGTGCGTGTCGAAGAAGTGCACCCATACGAACGCGGGTGAAGCCGCGCGTCGCGCGATGTCGTCGATCTCGCGCATCGCCGCTTCGGCCTGGGCCGGTGCGCGGCGGTCGACGTGATCGGCGCGACGGAACCCGAACGATCTCTCTCGATACGAGGTGAGCCGCTCGCCTTCGGTGAAGAAGATGCCGTCGGTGTAGAACGCCGCGGTGTAATAGCCCTCGCGTGCGAGTCGATCAGCGAGTGTCACGAGCGGCTGCGGCTGACCGAGCGGAACCGTCTCGTGCAGGTACTCGCTGGTGTGCAACGAAGTGAGCGAATAGCTCGAGTGCGGGGCGGCCGTGTAGGTGCGCTCGAAGCGAGTGCCCGCGGCGGCGAGCGCGTCGAGATGCGGGGTGAGCGAGGCGCCGTCGATGCGACGTCCAACCCGATCGTCGCGCAATGCATCGATGGTGATCAGCAGCAGCGACGCACCTGGAGCACTGGCGAGGCCGCGAGTGTCGACGCGCGCCGTGGCGATGGACGAGGACGAATGCGTGCGCTGGCCTCGGTGCGGGCGTAGTGCTTCGACTGCGAGCGCGGCGTGTCGAACGAAGGGCGCGTGAACACCGAATACCTCGGCGCGCACGTTGTCCCATCGATCGAGGAGCACGAAGCCCACGGGTGCGATGAAGATCGACACGAGTGCCGCAGCGCGCATCGATTGCTCGTTCGCGCGTGCTGGCGCTGAGACCACGATCGCCGCGACGAATGCCAATGCGGTGCCGATGCCGAGCCCTGCGTGGAGGTACTCGTACAAGCGCGGCAACAGTCGATGATCGAGTGCGTGCAACACCTGCGCGATCGCGATGCATGCAAGCGCCGCCGTCGCGCGTGCGACCCATGATCGCGTGCGCAACACTCGGATCGCGCGCACAGCGAGCACCAGTGCGATCGCCAGCGACGTCACCATCACACCCCACGCGACCGGTCGCACGACCCAGAGGGCGGGGATGCGCCGTGCGTGGCCGCCGGTGAAGAGCAGATACGCAACGCACGCGAGCGGCACCGCGAGCACCGCACCCACGCGCCGGCGACGGCGCAGGGTGCGTCCGCGGGCGATC
>CBIHQZ010001334.1:0-2340 GCA_966212315.1 uncultured Myxococcales bacterium | reverse complement strand
GTTCTCGTTCGCAAAGGTCTGATGGACGTGGAGCATTGATGGAGCCGCGCTTGAAGCGATCGGATGTTGTCAGAGCGACGCTCGCCGCTGCGGGGGAGGACGCACTGTGCGTCGTCTGCAACGGGATGATCGGGCGCGAAGCATGGACGGCCGGTGATCATCCGGGCCGCTTCTACATGATCGGTTCGATGGGTCTTGCGGTCTCGGTCGCGCTCGGACTGGCGCTCGCTCAGCCGCGACGGCGGGTGCTCTGTCTGGACGGCGACGGCAACGTCCTCATGGGCCTCGGTGTGCTTGCCAGCGTCGGCGCCGCACGTCCGGCGAACCTGTATCACGTGATCCTCGACAACGAATCGCACGCATCGACGGGCGGTCAACGAACGGTTTCCAGCGCCGTCCCGCTCGAGCGCGTGGCACTCGCATGTGGCTACGCGTCGGCCACGCTCACAGCCGCCGAGACGCTCACGCACGATCTCGAAGCGATGTTCGCGAACCCTGGACCGGCTTGTCTGCTCGCGAAAGTAGAGCCAGGGAACGTGAAGGGCATCGCACGCGTCGGGCGCACGCCGCGGCAGATCACCGACGACATGCACGCATTCACGACAGCGGGCACGAACAAGGGCCCGTCGAGCGCGGGCTGAGCGTGCCATGACCGTTCAGGACCGCGCTGTCGACGCGCTCTGGCTGTACTTCCAGTCCGCGCTGCGGGTCTATTTCCGCAGCATCGAAGTCGAAGGCGCCGCGAACGTACCGGCATCGGGGCCGGTCATCCTCGTCTCCAATCACCTGAATGCGTTCGTCGATCCGCTGTTCGTGCAGATCGGATTTCGTCGCCGACTCACGATCACCGCCAAGGGCCCATTGGTGGTGCGGCCCCTTCTCGGACGCCTCATGCGTGCGGCACGCGTGATCGCCTTCCACCGCCAACAGGACCTGGGCGACGAGGCCGACATCGCCAGGACGTTGCGAGATCTCGACGAGTGCCGGCGCCGGCTCGTCGAGGGTGCCGCGATCTGCTTCTTTCCCGAGGCGAAGAGCCACGACGATGCGCGAATGCGTCCGTTCAAACACGGCGCCAGCCGGATCGCGCTGGATTTCGTACGCGTCGACGGCGACCCCGGTGGTGCGCTGAAAATCGTTCCCGTCGGATTGAGCTTCGAAGCAAAAGAGCATCTGCGTTCGCGTGTCGTGGTGCGCTACGGCGAGCCGATCGAAGTCCGTCGTTGGCTCGCGCAGAATCCGGGCGCCGATCACGTCGCGCTCACTCGAGAACTCGAAGCGCGCGTGCGCGGGCTGATCGTCGAGTTCGAAGACGCGTCGCAATCGAGTCTGCTGCGCTGGACCGCGCGCTTGATGGCGACCGACCGTCGTGGACACGAAGCGTTCAAGTTCCCCGAGCCCGCGTATTCCGCGCTGCTTCGTGTGACCGAGCGCGTGCGCGATGCAGACTTGCTCCGCCGCCGCTCACG
Organism: uncultured Myxococcales bacterium; assembly: GCA_966212315.1. GTDB lineage: Bacteria > Myxococcota_A > Polyangia > Polyangiales > CBIHQZ01. Next base: position 871 of record CBIHQZ010001334.1, on the reverse strand, counting down.
ACCGGACGCCGGCGAGTCGATTCGGGAACGCGTGCGCATGTACCGCAACCGATTGCGCGCGCTGAAGGTCGAACCCGAGGACGTGTTCGTCGCGGCTGGCATCCGCGGAGTCGTTCGCTTCGCGGCGCAGGAGGCGTCGATTCTACTGCCTTCGTTGCCATTCGCGACCTGGGGCGCGATCCACAACGTGCTCCCCGCACTGGCCGTCTGCATGGCCACGCGACGCATGTCAAAGCTGCGCGACTTGTGGGCCTCGAACGCGATCTTCTCGAGCATCGTAGCGTTCCCGCTGATCTACACGCTGCAATGGGCCGCGGCCTCTCGCTGCATGTCCGTGTCGCAATCGGCGCTCTATGTGTCCACGTGGCCTGTCGCGGGCTACGCGGCGATCCGCTTCGGAGATCGTCTCCGTCGCGACCTGCGCCGTGCGCGGGCAGTGGGGTTGTTCATCGCGAAGCCTGCGCTCCACCGCGAGATCGTCGCCGAGGCGCGCGCGATTCTCGAGGACCTCGACGACACGGCGTGACGGGAGCCTACGAGAGCGGGTGATCTGCGTGCTGGTCGTCGAGGCGTCGCAACCGCGGCTCCCGAACACCGAGCGCTGCGGCCACGAGGAGCAGCGCACCGAGTGCCAGCAGGAACAGTGCGGCGCCGCGTCCGGGCCCGACACCGAGGAGCACGCCGATGCTCCCGGCGAGCACTCCGTGCGGCGCCATGCTCGGCTCGAAAATCCTGTCGCACGCGGGTCCGGCGCACAGGCACGCGAGCGGAAGAAATGCACCTGCGATGGTCCATCGGGATGCGAACACTCTCCCTTGGACGTCCTGCGGAACGATGCGCTGCCACAGGCTGTTGTTGCACGCCATCGACA
>CBIHQZ010001333.1:0-2341 GCA_966212315.1 uncultured Myxococcales bacterium | reverse complement strand
TCTCAGCGAAAGGGTCTTCACGATGCTTCGACGGTCATCGATCTTTGCCTTGTCGATCTCACTTGTGTTCGGCAGCGCTCTCGCAGCATGCGGCCCGACGAACAACACGACCGACACGGGCGTGGACAGCGGAGACGTGAACACCGTCGACGCGGCGAACGACGTCGCCATGAACGACACCGTGACGACGACCGATGGCGCCACCGACACGGGATCGCCCGACGACACCGGCGCCCCGAACGACGCTGCAACCGATGCCGGCCCGATGGACGCGTCGATTCTCGATGCCAGCGGTCCGGTCGATGCGAGCAGCGATACGAGCGCGGCGGATACCGGATCTTCCGACGCCGGCGAACCGATGTGCGCGCCGAACGAACACGTCTGCACGTGCGCATCGGGGTTCTATTGCGTTCGTATCGGTGTGGGGTGCCTCGCGCCCGGCGCGCCCTGTCCGCTCTGACCGTTGCAAACGATCACCGTCCCGAAATATCCGCGATAGAGTCCGCGCCCCGTGTCGCGCGGACGCTTCGCTCCATCGCCTTCGGGCGCCCTTCACCTCGGCAGCGCACGCACCGCGTTGGCGAGCTACGTCGCAGCCGACGGCGATTTCGTGCTGCGCATGGAAGATCTCGACCGCGCTCGCACGCAGCCCGGAGCCGCCGAGACCATGCTCGACGAACTCCGCTGGCTCGGTCTCTCGTGGCGCGAAGGTCCCGACGTGGGCGGGCCTTTCGCACCGTACACACAGAGCGAGCGTCGCGACCTCTACGACTCCGCGCGCGATCTCTTGCGATCCGAACGCGCGATCTACCCGTGCCTCTGTTCGCGACGTGACGTCGAAGTCGCCTCGCATGCGCCTCATGGCGCCGAGCCCGTTTATCCAGGGACCTGCCGCGCGCGCGATCCGCACGACGTACTCGCCGATGCCGCCGCGCGAGGACGCGGTGTTTCCTGGCGATTCGCGGTGCACCCGGGGATCGTCGCGATCGACGATCGATGCGCCGGACGATTCGAACAAGACGTCGAGCGCGAGGTCGGTGACTTCGTCGTGTATCGCGCCGACGGCGTGCCGGCGTATCAACTCGCGGTCGTCGTCGATGACATCGCCATGAACATCGCGGAAGTCGTCCGCGGCGAAGACCTCCTCGCCAGCGCGCCCCGCCAGGTGCTGCTCTACCGCGCGCTCGGTGCGGTCCCTCCCGCGTACGCACACGTCCCGCTGGTCGTCGGCGACGATGGCGTGCGGCTCGCAAAGCGTCACGGGTCGGTTTCCATCGGTGACTTGCGACGTCGCGGCGTCACTGCCGCTCGCCTCCGCGGCGCGCGTCTCGAGAGCCTCGGATTCGATGCGGACCTCGCGCGTGCCCGATTCGAACCGCATCGCATCCCGCGCGGTGCGATCGCCCTCGCGATGCTGCGACGAACGCTTTCGGAGATCGAGTAGCATCGCCGGCAATGCCGCGCGTCGTGTTCGCCGAACCACTCGAAGAAGCTCTGAAAATCTGCCGACCGTACATCGTCGCGCCGCGCTCGCACTGGGACGATCTCGACCTCGCACCGCTGGGCGTCCAGGTTCCGGAGTCTCTTCGCGTCGATCCCACGCGCCTCGCGTCCGAGCGGTTCATCACCTGGATCGAACGACTCGATGCGCAGACCTTCGGCCCGCAAGCGATGGCGATGCCGCGCTGGGTTTTCTACGACTGCAGCGAGTGGCCGAGCGCGCTTTTCGGACTCGCCGCGCGACCGTCCGCGATCTCACCGCGCCTGCGTGAAGTGTTCGGTGTCGCCCCCGCCGACCGCCTCTGGGTCCCGATCACGCTCCACGTCGCGATCCCCACCGTGCGCACTGGCGAATTCTTCGAACACAACGTCGGCTCGCTCGGACGCGAAGTCGGCATCCGCGGACTCGGCACGTACACCAAGGCGCTCGGATGCCGCGTGCTTCGCGCCAAGACCCTCGTGGGCGCCGCGCAATGGACCGGCAAGGCGCTCGGGATGCACCTGCAGTTCGGGCCGCTCGAGTTGCTCACGGCATTCACCCCGGCGCACTCGTATCCGCGCACGCTGACGTACCGGCACTCGACCGACCTCGAAACCCTCACGCGCGTCGTTCGCGGAAACGCACCGCCGGTGCCCGAGGCGACTTCGAAGATCAAGATCGACGACGGTCGTCTCAAGACGCTGCAACGCCGGATCGAACGCGGTCACTCACGCTTCTTTCTCTCGGACAAACTCATCGAGACGCGTTCGGGTCTGCATGCGCCGATTCGTGAAGAATCGTCAGGTCGCGACGAGCATTCGCGATGAATGAGTTGCGGAGCAGAAACCATCTGTCTACTCC
>CBIHQZ010001332.1:0-2341 GCA_966212315.1 uncultured Myxococcales bacterium | reverse complement strand
TCGAGCGGTTCTACGTTGCAGCCCTCGAGAATCTCCGACCGCAGATCGCTTCGACGTCTCCACCATTCTGCGACTACGACCGCCGGCACGGTGATCGTCACCCGGTCCTCGAGAGCCGCCTCGAACACTGCAGCCATTCGCTGCCGTCGTCGCTCGAGCGCGATCAGCGCCCCGGTCTCGAAGGTCAACCCCGCCATTCGCGTCGAACCGATTCGCGCTGCTTCGCGGTCGACCGGATCCCGAGTTTCTCGATCACGCGCTTACGGGCACGCATCTGTCGCTCGACCCTCAGCGCATGCGACACGACTGCCGACAGGCTGACGTGCTCGGCCTTCGCCATCGACCGCGCCCAGTCGAGTTCTTCTGCCGTGATGCTGACGCTCACCTTCCGGGCGCCCGCGCTCTTCGCCATGATCGTCGCTCCTCTTCCTACCCACGGTAGCAACACCCACGCCGACCGCAAAGCCGGCCGGAGAGATCGCTCCTCCTGCAGCAGAACGAGTCGTCGCCACCGCGATCAATCGCTCGGGCACGCGAGCGACGCGAGATCACGAACGCGGACCATCCACGCATCCGTGGGAAGTTCGGTGCCGAGACCGCTCGTCCCCGCGACGACGAGGCTCCCGTCGCTCGCGACCGCAATGGCGTGTGCCTGCTCGTAACCGCCGAGCGCGAGTGTGGCCTCTGCGGTCAATTGCCCCATCGCATCGGTACGAATGATCCACGCGTCGTCGCCCGCGCGTGAGGCGAGTGCGAAGCCGTCAGCGGTGCGCGCGATCCCGTCGATCGATGCATTGATGTCGGTGCCGTAGTAGCGCGACCAGGTCTCGGTGCCCGCGCTGTCGAGATGCATGAGCCACGCGCTCCCGGCGGGACCAGCATTGCTTCGCCCGCCGACGACGAGCCCAGCGTCGTCGAGCGCTACGATCGAGCGCAACTCGTCGATCGACGATCGCGAGAACGTGTGATCCCACACCACAGCGCCCATCGCGTCGGTGCGTACGACACGCGGCGTGCCGAACGAGGTGTCGCGCGCGGAACCCGCGAAGGCGAACCCTCCGTCCGGGAGCATCACGAGTGTCGAAAGTGCGTACGCCGTACGCACGGCGTAGTAGTCGTGTGTCCATACGACGCTTCCGTCCGCGCCGATGCGTGTGAGCGCCGCCTGACCGCCAGCGTTCGCGAGCCCGACGAAGCCACCGCCGGACATCGCGACGATGCCGAGGAAGCTTCCACCACGATCCGCGAAGAACGCCCTCGTCGATCTCTCGCTCCCCGATGGATCGGTTCGAACGACCCACGGGAGTTCCGCTCCGCCGCCGACCTGACTGTAGCCGGCGAGGAGGAAGCCGCCGTCGATGGAAGCGAGCGCGTAGCCGACATCGCCCCTGTCGAGATCGCCGTACTGATGTTCGATCGCGCCGACGCCGTTCGCCGGAACACGCGCGAACCAGAGGTTGCTGTCCGCGAAACCCGTCATCGCAGCACTGTCGTCCGGGCTCACGACGAGCTGATGCGGAGTCTTGTTCCAGCGTGCGGCGAAGCTCACGAGGTAGGTCCCGCCGACATCACCGGCGCAAACCCCGCAACTCATCCGCGCCCCGGCGACGCAGGCACCGCTCGCGCAGCGATCATCGCGCGTGCAGAGATCGCCGTCGTCGCACGACTGCCCGTCGGGCGCTGGATCGCTCGCGACCACGCACCGACCCGAAACGCACGATACGGAGCGGCACGCAGGCGCGATGCAGTCCGCATTCGCACTGCACTCGGGACGAAATGCATCGGGAGCGACAGCCTCGGGCGCAACGTCCGCGAGGACGTCGGTTCCGTCGATGAGCACGGCATCGAACGACTCATCGTCGACAGCGTCGTTTGCGACAGTGTCGGCGCGTGCATTCACGACATCGACGACGGGTGCATCGTTCCCCGAGTCGCCGGGATGCTGGCGATCGCCGCATGCGGCTGTTGTTAGTGCGACGAACGCGAGGAGCGTGATCGAACGAGCGGAACGCATCTCGGCGGACAGCTTCGTATGGGAGCGCGGAGCGGATCCAGCTTCGGGGAGCATCGCGGAGTGAGACGTGTCTCGCGTCGATCCGGTCTCCCTGATTGGAATCGATCACGGAAAGCGCGGGCTCGCGACCGTCGAGAGCGCGGGCCATCGTGGGCGCGAACTACTTTCCGGACGGCTCATTTGCCATCAAACGCTTCCGAGAGAAATCGCGCTGCGCGCGGTCGAAACGCCGCGCTTTCGCATGATCGCTTCCATCGATCCGTCCAGGGCCTAGGCTGCGTGACGTGCGGCACCGTTGGAGGGCCGCGAACCGCGGATCATCGCACC
>CBIHQZ010001331.1:0-2343 GCA_966212315.1 uncultured Myxococcales bacterium | reverse complement strand
CGCGAGGATTCGTAGTGCTCGTCGGCAAACGGATCGACGCGCGCGTTCTCGAACTCTTCGCGAACGCACGTTCTCACCGAGCTGCCGATCGGCGCGGCCGGTTCGATCTGCGCCACGCGGAACTCACCCGTTTCGCCGAGAAACGCGCCGGTGACCGTCACCGACCCTGCCGCCGGCGGCAGGCACTCTGCCGCGCGCCGCGTCGCATCGCCGAGCACGCGCTGCACGTCACGCCGGCGCGGACGCCTGCGGATCTGTTGGGTCGTCGCCGTTGCGCGCGCGGACACCGTCGCGGTCCCACTGCAGCCGTTGAGCGTTCCGAGGGAAATCAATCCGACGAACAATCGATGCAACTTCATGCAGTCCCCATCTTGCGGAAGACGATCTGATCGCCCTCGCGATCGACTTGTACGGTGTCGCCGGGACGATACCCCCCCGCGAGAAGCTCTTGCGCCAGCGGATCCTGCAGCTGTTTCATGATCACGCGCTTGAGCGGTCGTGCGCCGAAGGCAGGCTCGTAACCGAGATCGGTGAGGCGGTCGCGCGCGCTGTCGGTGACCTCGAGCTTCACGCGATTGTCGACCAGCAGCTTGGTGAGTTTGCGCAATTGAATGTCGACGATGCCGCGGAGATTCTCTTTGCGCAGGCGGTCGAAGATCACGACGTCGTCGATGCGATTCAAGAACTCCGGACGGAAGTGCTTTCGCAGTTCCTGCGTCACTTCGTCCTTCATCTGCTCGTCACTCGCGTTGGTCTCGGCGGCGGCGAGAATGCGTTGCGAGCCGACGTTGCTCGTAAGGATCACGACCGTGTTCGAGAAGTCGGTGAGCTTGCCGCGCGAGTCGGTGAGCCGCCCGTCGTCGAGCACTTGCAGCAGGATGTTGAACACGTCGGGGTGAGCTTTTTCGACTTCGTCGAAGAGCACTACCGAGTAGGGACGCCGCCGCACCGTCTCGGTGAGCATGCCGCCCTCTTCGCTGTCGACGTATCCAGGCGGCGAGCCGAGCAGGCGCGCCACCATGTGCTTCTCCATGAACTCGGACATGTCGAGTCGGATGAGCGCGGCTTCTTCGTCGAAGAGAAACTCCGCCAGCGCCTTGGCGAGTTCGGTCTTTCCCACGCCCGTCGGCCCGAGAAAGAAGAACGACCCGATCGGCTTGCCGGGATCGCGCAATCCGACGCGACCGCGCCGCACCGCTTTCGACACGAGCAGCACCGCGTCGTCCTGGCCGATCACGCGTTCCTTGAGGCGATCTTCCATCGCCATCAATCGAACCGTCTCGCTCTCGAGCATTCGCGACACCGGCACGCCGGTCCATTGCTCGACCACGCGCGCGACGTTCTCTTCCGTCACCACTGGCTTGAGCAACAGCGTGCCTTCGTCGGCGAGCCCCTTGTCGGCCTGCGCGAGTTTCGCTTCGGCGCCCGGAATGTCGTCGGTCGCGAGGCGCGAGGCCTTGGCGGTGTCGCCCGCCGCAATCGCCTTGTCGCGGTCCTGTCGCAGCGCGAGCACGTTCTCACGCGCTACGCGTGCAGCCGCGAGCGCGCCACGCTGACGCTCCCACTTCGACTTCAACTCACCGAGCTGCGACCGCGTCGACGCGAGTTCCTTCTCGACCTTGGTGCGCACTTCGATGCTCGCCACGTCGTCTTCGTCCACCAGCGAGCGGTGCTGCGCTTCGAGCGTGGTCTGCCGGCGTGTGAGTGCGTCGAGTTCGGGCGGACCGGCATCGAGCGCGAGGCGGGTCTGCGCCGCGGATTCGTCGACGAGGTCGATGGCAGAGTCGGGGAGCGCGCGTGCACCGAGGTAACGCGACGCGAACTTCACCGCGGAAACCACGGCCGGATCGGTGACCCGCACGCCGTGAAACATCTCGTAGCGCTCGACGATGCCGCGGAGCACGCCGGTCGCTTCGTCGGGTGTTGGCGTCTCGACTTCGATCCCGGCGAACAAGCGCGAGAGCGCCGCGTCCTTGTCGACGGTCTTGCGGTACTCCGAAATCGTCGTGGTGCCGACGATCTGGATCTCGCCGCGCGAGAGCGCAGGGCGCAACAAGTCCGCCGGCCCCGAGCCGACGCTGCCGCCGCCGAAGAGGGTGTGGATGTCGTCGACGAAGAGAATCACTTCGCCGGCTGCATCGCGCGCGGCCGCGAGCACCTGTCGCAAACGATCTTCGAGTTCGCCGCGCAGCTTCGCGCCCGCGATGAGCAACCCGAGATCGAGCTGCATCAATCGCTTCTTGCGCAGCGGCTCGGGCACATCACCGGTGGCCAGTCGCGCCGCGATCGCCTTCACGATCGTTCGCTTGCCCACGCCTGCTTCGCCCACGAGCACCGGGTTGT
>CBIHQZ010001330.1:0-2345 GCA_966212315.1 uncultured Myxococcales bacterium | reverse complement strand
ACGCCGCGGAATGGGCGCTCGTAGAACATGATCGCGAAGTACCCGACGATCTTTCCCTCGGCGTTCTTGTGGAGCAGCACGGTCGTGTGATCGGCGTTCGCTTCGACCACCGTCTTCAGCACGTACTCGCGATCGGCGCTCTCGTAGATCTCCTGGTAGACCTCGAGCAGCTCGTCGGCGAGGCGACTTCGCTCGGACGCGGAGAGTTCACCCGGGATGACGGCTTCGCTGCGAACGATGCGCGGCATGATCAGGCCCCGCGCCCCTTCTGCTTCAACAGCTCGCGATACACCTTCGCGTTGAGCGGTCCGAACATCTCGAGCACGCCGATCTCTTCGACGCTCAGCTCGGGGTGATAGGCCTTGATCAGCAGGACAGCGCGCGCCTTGTCGGTGCGGTTCCACGCTTCGTGGTCGAACGTGTCGTCGAAGATCAACATGTCGCCGCCGGTCCATCCACGCGTCTCGTGGGCGACGCGGATCGCCGTGTCACCCGCGGGGATCACGAGCGGGAGATGCAGCGTGAGCTTCACGTTCGCGCCGCCGAAGTGGGGCGGGATGTGCGTGCCCGGTTCGAGGACCGAGAGAAAGAGTTCGAACTTGTCGAGTTGCGCCGGCGCGAAGCGCTCGGTGATCGCGCGGATCGACGGCACCTTGGCGAGCAGTTCTGCGTCGCCTTCGTAGTCCTTGAAGAAGAACAGATTCTTCCAGCCACGAATGCGATCCGGGTCGACCGAGAGGTGGTCGTACGGCACGCCCATCTGGCTCGTGTCGAGCGCGGCGATCTCTTCGACGATGTGTCGTCGTGCTTGCTCGAACGCGACGATCATCTCGCCGAGTCGTCCGCACTGCTCACGGCTCCAGAACGGACGCGCTGTGAGTCCGGGCGTGTGTAGCCACGTCGGTCGCTGGTCGGCGTCCTGCCAGGTCACCGTCTCGAACGTCGGCAGTGTGCTCGCAGCGATGCGGGTCACAGCGTCGGTGCCGAATCGGTCCGCGGCGACGGCGAACAACTGGCCGACCATTTCGTCCACGTGAGGCATGCCGGTCTTCATCGGCGCGAAGTTGCATCAGCGGACGCCCTTCGCGGTCAAGGAAAACTGCCGACCGAGCCAAAGCTATCGAACGTTGCTTGCTTCTCGCGGTCGCGAGGTGAAGTCTGCGCGCCGCTTGCACCCCGCGCCGGCACCTCCCGCACCGCGTCGTTCACTCGCGCGCGTACTCACGGTCACGGCGCTCGGCTTCTCGGCTTACGCCTGCTGGGCGGCCTTCGCGAATCGCGCGCACGGAGTCGGTGCCGCGGCGAAAGCCGGTGTCGTGCAGGGGCTCTCGAGTGCGGTGGCGACGGCGATGGTCGCGACGATCATCGAGATCGCACTCGCGCGGCTCGGTCGCTCGAAGTCGGCGACGGTGATCGCAGCGTTGTGCGCGTCGAGTCTCGCGGCGGCGATGCACATCACGCTGCACTTGCTCGCGGGAACCGAGGCGTTGTTCGCGACGGTGAGCGTGCCGATCGCGGTCGGCGTCGTCTACTCGCTCACGTACGCGTCCGCGGTTCAACGCGCGCTCGCGCGATGACAGAAACCTCGTCCGCGTCTTCGAGTCGAACCGCATGCCGTGTCGAATCGGCGGGGTATCGGCCAGCGACGCGGTCTTTTGTTGACCTGCTCGAAAGCCGGGATATCTAGTCGCCGGTGTGGCCGTGTTTGCGCGGCGATTACGAAATGCAGCCCCCCACGGACATTCCGCAGCCTCTGAATCGGTCGGGAACCACCGCTACGAACCCGAAGCGCGCACCACATCCCACGCGGGTCGTGAACCTCGATGCCGCTCGCGAGGCCCATGGCCCGCGCGCCGATCGTTTGATCGCTGCACTCCATGAAACCGATCCGCTCGCGGACGCGGTCGTCGCGGCCTTCTCGGAACTCCCACCGGGCGAGGGGCACCGATTGCTCGAGCGCGCGTTGGACGACGGCATCGATGCGGTCCCGTCTGCGCCGCGTGCGTTGATTGCATTGTTCGAAGCGCTGGATCGCGTGCCGTTCTGGGTCGACTGGGAGCAACTCGATCGCGGCGGTGCGGCGTTCCTGCGATGCGGTTTCTTCGGCATCGCGGTGCTGGGAACAGCGTCGCTGACGATGTCGTACGTCGCGCCCGCCGCGAACAAGCCGCTCGCGTTCTCGCGTCGACTCGTGGAGATGGCGCCGCGTCGTCTGCTCGACACGATGCGTTTCCATCTGCGCACGTGCCTGCCCCGCGGGCTCGCGCGCACGTCGGACGGATTCAAGATCAGCGTGCGCGTGCGCATCGTGCACGCACAGATGCGGCGGGTGCTGCGCGCGTCGG
>CBIHQZ010001329.1:0-2348 GCA_966212315.1 uncultured Myxococcales bacterium | reverse complement strand
CGGCCGGCGAGAATCGCAACTTCGACCTTCGCCGCGAGTTTCATCGGATCCTCGCGCAATCCACGATCGCCGCGACCAGCATCTACAACGGCGCGTTCGCCGAGATGCTCGGGTTCAACATTCCGTTTCTCGATCTGCGTGCGAAGCGAGTCGGATACTTCGGAAGCCCCGTGCACCGGGTCGACTTCACGACCAAGGACAACGTCGCCGCCTACACCGCGGCCGCGGCGCTCGATCCGACGACGCCCGCGGCGCTGCGCATCGCGAGCTTCCAGCTGAACGCGCACGAGATGGCCGCGATCGCCAGCGAACTCACGGGCACGCCGTTCACCGTGGTTCGTCTTGCGAGTCTCGACGAACTCGCCGCATCGAATCGCCGCGATCGCGCCGCGAATCCGCAGGGCGAACACGAGACATTCCCGGCCTGGCAGCGCAGTCAGTACATGCACAGCATGTTCGCCACCGCGATGCCGGCGCTCGACAATGCGCGCTATGCGCAGGTGAAGTGGACGTCGGCGCGCGACTTCATCGGCGCCCTTCTCGCGAGCGACACGCGCGGGCGCTGAAGTCGGTGCGCTGCCCCTCGGTTGTCGAATTGAATGAAGGGCGGCGCCCTCGCGAAGCGAGGCCGCCCACCGGCGAGGAATTCCCGGCGGGTGAACCCGCGGCAACGACTCCGAAACTTCGCCTGCGCGAAGCTCGCGGTCACTGCGAGTTGCCTTCGATCACTCCGGAAGGCTGCGTTCGGTGCGACATCGCGAGCCTCACGAAGGAGAGGCTTCGGAGGTGTTGCCGTGGCTTTCAGCCGCCGGGCGAGACCCCGCCTCGAGCGCGGCACCTCTGCACACCGCCCCATCGAATGCATCGCCCGCCGTGCAGGGAAGCACCAATCATCGGCATCGACGCCTCGATTGCAGCCGGGCCGTGCCAGCACATGGCTTGCACAGGCGAACGGTCTGATGAAATTCGGCGCCGCCCTTCTCGGATGGAATGACGCCGGCTCGCCGCGATCGCGGCTCGATGAACTGTTCGAGTTCGTCCCCACGCCCCACCCGCCGGAGGAACTGGTGTTCTGGTTCGTGCGCCTCGTCGCGTGGGTTCGTCCGCGCGGGCAGGAGCGGTCGCAGGCGAAGCTGCGGTTCCTGCTCAAGTCCCTCGCGAACGATTCGGATCGTCGCGCACGCATGTCGCACGCACTCAGCGAACTCGTTCGACAGGCCGACGTCGAGTGGGCACTCGCCCACGCAGGCATCTCGCGACACTTCCATCTCGGCGGCGCGGTGCAGGACTGGGCGGTCGAGCGTGCCCTCCCGGCGGCGTGTCGAACCACCGACGCGCAAGGGATCATCCGACTCGCGTTTCGGCGCGAGGACGCCGCGTGGATCCGAACGCCCGAGGCCGTCGCAGTCGCGCGCGAGTTGATCGATCCCGCCCTTTTCGATTCGCTCGTGCGAGCGCTGCGCGCTGCGCTCATCGGCGTCAGCCATCAGATCATCGCGCAGGCGCACGCGCCGGCCGTGCGCACGCTCGCGCGAGGCGAACGATCACCGTTCGGCGGGTTGTACGAAGCGGTCGTCGCGCTCGACACACGCACCGACGATCCGACCGCGAACGCGCTCCAGGGGCGCCTGCAGCAATGCCTTGCCGCGATCGACGCGCACCGCGCGGAACTCGCCGAACGCGGCGCGGATCTGAACACCACGTTCGTCCTGGCGCGACTCGCGCAACAACTGGAACGCTTGCGCGTACTCGCCGCGGTTCGTCATCGAACGAACGACGAGACCATCGGCAATGCGCTCGGCGCGCTCGTCCGCGATGTCTCGCAGAACGCGCAGGGCAAGCGACTGCTCGCGCAGAGCGGCGATCTCGTAATGCAGAACCTGGTCGACACCGCGGCCCGCGTCGGCCGCGACTACCTCGACATCGAGCGTTCGACCTGGCGCGCCGCGTTTCTGGCGGGCACGGGTGGTGGTGCGCTCATGGCGATCGCCACCGTCGTGAAGTGCCTCCTGTCGCGACTGCATCTTCCCGCGCTGTACGAGGGCGTCGTCTTTTCACTGAACTACGCGGCCGCGTTCGTCGCAGCGTATCTCCTGCACTTCACGATCGCGACGAAGCTCCCGTCGCACACCGCCGCTACCATTGCGCGCGCGGTGCAGTCGCCATCGGGTCACCGCGAGCGGCTGCGCGCGTTTCTCGACGTCTGGCGATCGACCGCGCGGCTGCAGCTGGCGGGACTCGTCGGCAACGTGGTCGTGGCAGGTCCGCTGGCCTACGCGATCGATCGCGTCGGCTTCCTCGCGTTCCATCAACACATCGTGTCCGCCCAGAAAGCCGCGCATCTTCTC
>CBIHQZ010001328.1:0-2350 GCA_966212315.1 uncultured Myxococcales bacterium | reverse complement strand
GGCAACTCGCAGTCACCGCGAGCTTCGCGCAGGCGAAGCTTAGGAGTCGTTGCCGCGGGTTCACCCGCCGGGAATCCCTCGGCGATCGCGGCCGACTCGATCGTGACGTGGGACGACCGTCGCTATGCCGTCGGCGCCTTGAACATCGCCGCAGTGAGCTTGCGCGTGAGATCGCGCGGAAGGCGCTGGAACACGGCCGACATCACCCAGTTGCCGACGCCCGGCACGCTCAGCACGCGCTTCGCCTCCCACGCATCGACGGTGGCCTTCGCGATCTCGGCCGGCTCGCTGAGACCCGGCGCTTTCGCGAGCATCTCGGCCATCCCGGCGACGTCGCCGAACTCGGTCTTCGTCGCGCCCGGACACACGACCAGCGCGCGCACGCCGGTGCCTTCGAGTTCCGCCGCGAGGGCTTCGCCCCAGTACAGCAGGAACGCTTTGGTGCCGCCGTAGGTCGCGAGATGCGGCGTGGGGTACATGCCACCCGACGAGGTGATGATGATGACCCCGCCTTTCTTTCGAGCAATCATTTCCGGCAACAATCGATGGGTCAGTCCCACGGATGTCTTGATGTTCAATTGAACCATCTCGAGGGTCTTCTCGAACGACGTCTCCCAGAAGCGTCCGTAGTTCCCGAAGCCCGCGTTGTTGACGAGCAGCTCCGCGCCCCCGAGTTCGTCGGCACGCGCGGCGACCTTCTCGATCGCGTCGTCGGCGGTGAGATCGAGCGTGAGCGGAATGATGTTTCCGTTGCTCGACGCTTCGAGCGCCGCGAGTCGGTCCGCGCGGCGCGCGATGGCCAGCACGCGATAGCCACGTTGCGCGAGTTCGCGTGCGATGGATTGTCCGATACCCGCCGAAGCGCCGGTCACGATCGCCAACGGGCGATTCGATGCTGATTGCATGAAGAAGTCCTCCCGGCGCGGATGATCGGGGAAGCGATGCGCGTCGTCCACAGTGCACGCGCGACGAGCACGCACTCGATGATTGCCAGCTGCGCGTCATCCAAGGAACCATGCGCTTCCCTTCACAAGACATCGCGACGTGGAACCTCGCGAAGGAGAGTCAGATGGCGACTGTTGTCGATTTCGAGAAAGTGTCGACGGCCGGTCTCGAGTCCTCGCCGGTGGTCGATGCCCTCGCCGGGCTGCGCGCCAACGAAGCGCGCTACTTCATGAACAAGTACGAGCACGCGTTCAGCGTCGTCCCGGCGAGCAAGAGCAAGGACACGCTCGAGTACGTGAACCGCATCCTGAAGAAAGAGCGCGACATCGAGATCGCGTCGAAGCCCCTGGAGACGTCACGCTTCCAGGTCGACAACATCAAGTGGGCGTACGTGTTCTACGAGAGCGGGCTGTCGATCAACGTGATGTGGACGATCGACGACCCGAAGAAGCGCGCGGTGGGATTCAAGCTCTCGGACGGCATGGAAGTGCCGAGCGAGCTGGCCGAGCGATTCAAGTTCGCGCGCCAGAAGTCGAAGCTCGCGGGAACGATCCGCGGCTCGTACTTCGTGATCAAGGGCGAGTACTAGAACACCGATCAGTTTGAAGGTCTGCTGCGATCGCGGCCTTTCGGCGCGCTGCGGCTTACGTCCTCGCCCGCACCCTCGACGTACAGCAAGTACGTGTCGGGCACGGGCTCCGGGCGCGCTCGCAGCCCGCTCGAAATTCCACGACCTCGCGACGACTTCAAACTGATCGGTGTTCTAGGACGGCGCCGTCGAGATCGCATCGATCCGTTCGCCGTGAGCGTCACTCTCGCCCGAAGCGTCCGCGCCGTCGTCACGTGTGAACCCAGCGCGTTCGGTTCGGGCTCTTCATCGTGCCGGCCTCGCAGCGAGGGCGGCCGAAATGCGCGGGTCACCGAGAGACGCTCATTCGCTCCGAACGCCTTCGCGCCAGCGAAGCCGGTCTGATCAAGAGCCTGGACCGCCGGCGCTGATCGCCATTGCGCACGTCGGGCGCCGACGCTCCAGGCGCAGTCGGCGCGCACGATCCCGGGCCGCAACCGCGCGGGCGCCGCGCACTAGACCGGAATCCGATGCCCGAGCAGGTCGACACGCGAGATGTTCAACTCGAACCGCTCCGCGTCCGCTGGCAGATCCCGGAGCCCGGCCGACTGCTCCACAAGCACACCCTCGAGCCCCGAGTCCTCGGAGAGCTTCGACGCGATGTTCACCGGGTTCCCTGCGATCTCGCGTCCGCCCTGCGTGAGCGGGAACAAGAAGACCTCCCCGCGCGTGACCCCCACGCGGGCGGTGAGTCCGAGACGGCGATTCGTCAGGACGATCTCGCGCGAGAACGCCACCGCCTGCCGCGGGTCCTCGAACAGCACGATCGCGAGCGAG